>NZ_JBNFOM010000002.1:0-264342 GCF_057364785.1 Brevibacterium sp. LAARM2_SD2
TGGCGGCTGCGGCCTCGGCCATGCCGGCGCCCGCGCACGGCGACGAAGCGCATGGCATCGGCGGGGGTGAGGATGCCGGCGATCTGCGCGGCGGCGATCTCACCGACGGAGTGGCCGGCGACGACGTCGGGGGTGACGCCGAGCTCGGCGGCGCAGGCGATGGCCGCGGCGACGAGCAGCGGCTGCGCGAGCGCGGTGTCCTTGATCGTCTCGTCATCGGAGGTCGTGCCGTGCGCGCGCAGGTCGATGCCCGACGCGGCGGCGAGTTCATCGATCTGTGCTGAGAAGGTCTCGAGTTCGAGGAAGGACTCGAGGAAGCCTGACTTCTGGGCGCCCTGACCTGGGCACGTGATGACTAGCACTGAGAATCTCTTTTCGTTCGACGTCGCTGTTCAATCTAACGGATGGTTGTCGGGCGTCATTGCGTTTTGTCGCCTTGCGACAATAGCCCGGCATCTGACAGTCGTCCGTACACCAATGCGATGTGGATGACGAACGCGTCCCGGGAGACCGTGGGATCGAGCCCGATCGCCTCGGTGATCTTCCGCAGCCGGTACCGGACGGTGTTGGGGTGGACGGACAGGGCCTTCGCGGTGGCTTCGAGGGAGGAGCCGAACTCGACGTAGGCGCTCACGGTCTTGAGCAGCTGGCCGGTGCCCGAGGTCAGCGGCTCGTAGTAGCGGGCGATGAGCTCGCCCAGGGCCACGGCATCGCCGGCCAGAGCCCGTTCGGGCAGGAGCTCGTCGGCCTTGACCGGGCGCGGGGAGTCGGGACGGGCGGTGGCGGCCTTGAGCGCCATGATCGCCGCCTTCGCCGAGGTGGCCGCCTCGGCGAGCGTCGGCACGCTGGGACCGACGATGACCTCGGAGGGGCCGAAGCAGTCCGAGAGGTCCTCGACCGCGGTGTCGAGGTCGCTGACTCCGCCGAGGACGATGAGGAGACGGTTGTCGTGGATGCCGACGAGGGCGTCCTCGGCCCATTTCCGGGCCTTGCGGCGGATGACCTCGATGCCCTTCTTCGCCGACCGCTGCGGGGCGCGGCCGACGAGGACGGTGACCGGTTCCTCGGACTGCCACCCGAAGGCGGCGGTGCGGCTGGCGAGTTCGTCGACGGAGTCCCCGCGCACGAGGGCGTCGACGACCATCGCCTCGAGGCGGGCGTCCCAGCTGCCGCGGGCCTCCGCAGCCCGGGCGTAGACGTCGGCCGCGGCGAACGCGATCTCGCGGGAGTAGATGAGCACGGCTTCGCGCAGCGCCGGCTGCTCGGCGGTGCGGGCGATGTCGGGCACGCGCTCCTCGACGACTTCGACGACGACCTTGAGCAGCTGGAGGGTCTGCTGGAGGCTGATGGCGCGGATGAGGTCGCGGGGAGCGGACTTGAAGATCTCGCTGACGACCCGCAGATCGGTGTCGGGCTGGCGGTACCAGTCGATGAACGAGCTGATGCCCGACTGGGCGAGGAGCCCGACCCAGGAGCGATCCGATGGTGACATCGAGCGGTACCAGGGCAGCCGGGTGTCGAGTCGCTGCAGGGTCACGGTGGAGAGGACGCCGACGCCTGCGCGCAGACGTCGACCCGTCTCCGCTCGCCGACGGAGAGTCTCAGTGTCGGAGGTCATGGACTCCAGCTTAAAGGCCTTGAGACAAAACGCTTGTGCGAAACGCACAAAAATCTGTCATCGGGGACAGAAATGGCCGGAGTCCTGTCGACTCCGGCCATCTCCGTCACTCAGCGTGTGCGGCTGCTCACCTGTTCAGGCTCACGCACCGGCACCCTCGGTCGAACCGGAGGCGCCCGCCCGCGGATCATCGAGCTGGTACTTCTTCGCCGCCTCGGCGGCCTTGTCGATCGGGATCACCCCGGTGTCGGCAAGCGAGATGAGCGCCTGGGTCGCCATCGAGGGACCGTCGACGAGGTAGTACCGGCGCGCCGCGGGACGGGTGTCCGAGATCGCGTAGCCGTCGGTGCCCAGCGACGTGAAGTGGTTGGGCACGTACTGCCGGATCTGGTCGGGCACGGCCCGCATGAAGTCCGAGGTCGCGATGACCGGACCCGAGGCGTCGAGGAGCTTCTCGGTGACGAACGGGATCCGCGGCTCGGCCTCGGGGTCGAGCAGACGCGCATCGTCGGCGGCGAGGCCGTCGCGGCGCAGCTCGGTCCACGAGGTCACCGACCACACGTCGGCGGACACGCCCCAGTCCTTCTCGAGGAGCTCCTGGGCCTCCAGCGCCCACGGCACACCGACGCCCGAGGCCATGAGCTGAACCTTCGGACCCCCGTTGTCGGGACCCTTCTTGAGCAGGTACATGCCCCGCAGCAGGCCGTCGACGTCGAGGTCCTCGGGTTCGGCCGGCTGGACCATCGGCTCGTTGTACATCGTCAGGTAGTAGAGGACGTTCGGATCACGGCCGTCATCGGGCCCGTACATCCGGTTGAGTCCGTCCTTGACGATGTGGGAGATCTCGTAGACGTAGGCCGGGTCGTAGGAGATCACCGACGGGTACGTCGAGGAGAGCAGGTGCGAGTGGCCGTCACCGTGCTGGAGTCCCTCGGCCACGAGCGTCGTGCGTCCGGCGGTGGCGCCGAGGACGAAGCCGCGGGCCATCTGGTCGCCGGCGGCCCAGAAGAAGTCACCGGTGCGCTGGAACCCGAACATCGAGTAGAAGATGTAGAACGGGATCATCGGCTCGCCGTGCGTGGCGTACGAGGTGCCGACCGCGGTCAGGGCCGCCGTCGCGCCGGCCTCGTTGATGCCGACGTGGAGGAGCTGTCCGTCCATCGCCTCCTTGTAGGCGAGGAACAGGTCCCGGTCGACGGAGATGTAGTTCTGTCCGTGCGGGTTGTAGATCTTCGCCGTCGGGAAGAACGAGTCCATGCCGAAGGTGCGGGCCTCATCGGGGATGATCGGCACGATGCGCTTGCCGAACTCCTTGTCGCGCATGAGGTCCTTGAGGACGCGGACGAAGCCCATGGTCGTCGCAATCGTCTGCTTGCCCGAGCCGCGGCGTCCGGCCTCGTAGGCCTTGTCGCCGGGCAGGGCGAGGTCGACGTACGTGCTGCGCCGTTCGGGGGAGTACCCGCCGAGGTCGGCGCGCCGCTGCTGGAGGTACTTGATCTCCGGGGCGTCGGGTCCCGGGTGGTAGTACGGAGGCAGCTTCGGGTTCTCCTCGAGCTCCTTGTCGGAGATCGGGATCTGGAAGTGATCGCGGGCGAGCTTGAGGTCGTCGATCGTCATCTTCTTCATCTGGTGCGTCGCGTTGCGCGCCTCGAAGTGCGGACCGAGCGAGTAGCCCTTGACGGTCTTGACGAGGATGACGGTGGGCTGACCGGTGTGCTCGAACGCGGCCTTGTAGGCGGCGTAGACCTTGCGGTAGTCGTGGCCGCCGCGCTTGAGCTGCCAGATCTGCTCGTCGGAGTAGTTCTCGACCATCGCCTTCGTCCGCGGATCGCGGCCGAAGAAGTTGTCGCGCACGAACCCGCCGGACTCGCCCTTGTAGGTCTGGTAGTCACCGTCGGGGGTCTCGTTCATGAGGTTGACGAGGGCGCCGTCGCGGTCCTTGGCCAGCAGCGCATCCCACTCGCGGCCCCAGACGACCTTGATGACGTTCCAGCCGGCCCCGCGGAAGTACGCTTCGAGCTCCTGGATGATCTTGCCGTTGCCGCGCACCGGTCCGTCGAGTCGCTGCAGGTTGCAGTTGATGACGAAGTTGAGGTTGTCGAGCTCCTCGTAGGCGGCGACGTGGAGCATGCCGCGGCTCTCGGGCTCGTCGAGCTCACCGTCGCCGAGGAACGCCCACGTCTGCTGCTGCGAGGTGTCCTTGATCCCCCGGTTGTGGAGGTACTTGTCGAACTGGGCCTGGGCGATCGCGTTCATCGGGCCGAGGCCCATCGAGACCGTCGGGTGCTCCCAGAAGTCCTCGAGCTGGCGCGGGTGAGGGTAGGACGGGAGGCCGGCGGGCTTGCCGTCGATGAGGTGGGACTGCTGCTGACGGAATCCGTCGAGCTCCTCCTCGGTCATCCGGCCTTCGAGGAAGGCGCGGGCGTACATGCCGGGGGAGGCGTGTCCCTGATAGAAGATGTGGTCGCCGCCGCCGGGGTGGTCCTTGCCGCGGAAGAAGTGGTTGAGACCGACTTCGTAGAGAGTCGCCGAGGAGGCGTAGGTGGAGATGTGGCCGCCGACCTCGATGCCGGGGCGTTGGGCGCGGTGGACGAGCATCGCGGCATTCCAGCGGTTCCACCGGCGGTAGCGGCGTTCGACCTCTTCGTCACCGGGGAACCAGGGTTCGTTCTCAGGTCCGATCGTGTTGACGTAGTCGGTGGCGGTGAGGCTGGGCACGCCGATCTGCTTCTGACGCGAGCGCTCGAGCATCCGCAGCATGACGTAGCGTGCGCGCGAGCGCCCGCCTTCATCGATGAGGGAGTCGAGAGAGGCCAACCACTCCTCTGTCTCCTCTGGATCGATGTCAGGCACCTGGCTTGGCAGCCCGTTGAGTATCGGTCCGCCCTGATTGCGATTGTCCACAGTGTGGTCCTCTCTTCCCTCCGCGACCTGCATTGGTGGCGAAGTCGCGTTCTGCCGATGGAATGCGGTTCGGGTGATGACACAGAGCCCAGGGTCCACCGGATTCGATTCCAGCCTAGTACGCGGCGGCCGTCTTCGCTCTGCCGTCTCCTGTGATCTGGATGACGACGACGGAATCCGCAGAACGGCCGGGAGAACGGGCGCGCCGACATTTGCCCCCGTCTGCAAATGGCGGAACAATGTGAGTATGAGCAACTCCGCTTCTGAAAGGACCTCTTCCACGTCGACCCTGCCGACCGAACTGGGACACAATCTCGGATTGGCAGCGGGGGACTATGTGCAAGAAATCGGCTACGACGACGACGTCGACCTTGATCTGTGCCAGGCGATCGAGACCATCATCGGAGAGAAGATCGCCGACGGCGACGTCGATGACGTGTTCGACGTCATCCTCATGTGGTGGAGGTCCGATGACGACGACCTCATCGACGGGCTCGTCGACGCTCAGGTCACCCTCAAGGACGGAGGGGTCGTGTGGCTGCTCACTCCCAAGGCCAACCGACCCGGCCACATCACCCCGGCAGAGATCTCCGAAGCGGCGCCGACCGCCGGCATGCACGTCACCTCGACCGTGTCCGCGGCCGAGGACTGGGCAGGCTTCCGCCTCGTCGGCAAGAAGAACTACTCGTGAGCGCGGGCCGTCCATGATTCCCGGGCCCGGTGACCGGGCTCCCGACTTCTCCGTGACCGATCAGTTCGGCCGGACCATCACCCTCGCCGAGGCGACCGGCAGCTCCGTGGTCATCCTCGCGTTCCTGCCCTATGCGTTCTCCCCGGTGTGCGGCGACGAGATCCGGGCCCTGCAGGACGTCCAGGACGACGCCGATGCGGCAGGCGATGACCTCACCGTCATCGCGATCACCGCGGATGCGAAGTACACGCTGGCGGCGTGGGGCGTCGAACGCGGCGTGAATCTCTCGATCGGCTCGGACTTCTGGCCCCACGGTGCCGTGGCGCGCGCCTACGGCGTCTTCGACGAGGACCACGGGGTCGCCGAGCGCGGTGTGTTCGTCATCACGAAAGCCGGTACGATCGAAAGCGGCCGCCAGGTCGCACGCACCGAGACCCGGGACTTCGCGATCGAGGCCCGCATCGCCGCCGGCATCGCCTGACCCACCGGCAGCCCGGCGACCGCATCACACCGGGCCGCGCAGCAGCGGCCCTCGACCGAGGAGGACCGCCATGGCCACGATCTTCACGAAGATCATCAACGGAGAGATCCCCGGAGCATTCGTCTACGAGGACGACCGGTGCGTCGCGTTCCTCGACGTCTCCCCGCTCACCGAGGGACATGCGATGGTCGTCCCGCGCGAGGAGATCTCCGCGTGGACGGACCTCGACGACGACCTCCTCGATCACCTCATGAATGTCGCGAAGCGGATCGGCCGTGCTCAGGAGGCCGCGTTCGAGTGCGAGCGGATCGGGATGATGATCGTCGGCTACGAGGTGCCCCACGTCCACATCCATGTGTGGCCGACGACGTCGATGGCCGATTTCGACATCTCCGACCGGGCCCCGATGCAGGGCGCGCAGACGCTGGAAGGGCCCGCCGAGAAGATTCGGCAGGCCCTGTCCCAGCAGTCCTGAGCGTTGCGGGCGCTGAGCTCTTTCGGAGCTCAGCGCACTCAGCACGCGGTGAGCGTCAGTTCGCGTCGAGGTAGGACACGAGCGCGGCGCGGACGAACTCCGCACCCTGCTCACCGCCGTAGTTCGCGGCGAACCGCGGATCGGCGACGTACATCTCCGCGAGTCCCCGCACGTAGCCGTCGGTGTCGCCGGCGGGGTCGGCGGCCGGGGTTCCCGGCACCGAGGTCAGCCACTCGATGTGACGGCGGGACAGATCCCGCGCTTCGGACGAATCGGGGTCAACCCCCGCCTCGGCGGCAGTTGCCCAGTCCGCGGCCAGTCTGCGGGCATCGTCCTGCCAGGACCGGCGCTCGTCGTCGTTCATTCCCGTCCACCATTTCTCCGAGGTCTCGTAGGCGGCATCGCCCCAGCGCTGCCGCACCTCGTCTTCGTGCTCTCGATGGTCGAAGCCATCGAACATCTCTTCCGCCATGAGCGGTTCACCTGCTTTCAGTCGTGTCATCGTCGCGGTGACGGCGGCGATCTGCCGCTCCAGGCGCGCTCGCTCGCGTCCGAGCTCGCGCACATGGTCCTCGAGGGCCGTGATCGGATCCGCGGTGGTCTCGAGCACCTCCGCGATCCGACCCAGCGGCAGGCCCAGCTCCCGCAGGAGGAGAATCCTCTGCAGGCGGACGAGGGCGTCCTCGTCGTAGTGTCGGCTGCCACCGGCGGCCCTCGACGACGGAGACAGCAGGCCGATCGCGTCGTAGTGACGCAGAGTCCGGCTCGTCGTGCCCGTCAGTCGCGCTGTTTCCTGTATGGACCAGTCCATGGAAACCAGCGTAGAAGTTGACGTCGCGTCAATGTCAACACCCATTGACGCGCGACAGCGGCGTTTGAGGTCACAGAACCGAGGGAGAGGAGCGATTTCGGCTCCAGCACCTCAGGTCTGTGACCACAAACGGCCTGCTCACGCGGCCGCGCGGACGGCGTCGAGGGCGGTGAAGAGGTCCTCGGCGAGGTCGTCGACGTGTTCGAGGCCGACGGAGAGGCGCACGAGCCCGTCACCCGGCTTCGCCTCGGAGGCGACGGGACGGTGGGTCAGCGACGCAGGGTGTTGGATGAGGGTGTCGGCGCCGCCGAGGGAGACGGCGTGGACGACGAGGCGGCAGTTCTCGACGAAGGTGCGGGCCGCCTCGAAGCCGCCGGCGATGTCGAGGGCGATCATCGCGCCGGGCCCGGCCATCTGGCGGCCGAGCAGACCGTGCGGATCCTGGCCCTCGAGCCCGGGGTAGTGGACCGCGGCGATCGCCGGATGGGCGCTGAGGCGCTCGGCCAGCTGCGTCGCAGTGGCCTGAGCCGCGCGCATCCGCACCCCGAGCGTGCGCAGTCCGCGATGGAGGAGGTAGGCGCCCATCGGGTGGAGCAGGGCACCGGTGATCGCGCGGACCTGACGCAGCCGGGTCGCCCACGCGGAGTTCGTCGCGATGATCCCGCCCATCGCATCGCCGTGCCCGCCGATGTACTTCGTCGCACTGTGGAGGACGAGGACGGCGCCGTGCCGGATCGGG
Source organism: Brevibacterium sp. LAARM2_SD2 (assembly GCF_057364785.1). Taxonomy (NCBI): domain Bacteria; kingdom Bacillati; phylum Actinomycetota; class Actinomycetes; order Micrococcales; family Brevibacteriaceae; genus Brevibacterium; species Brevibacterium sp. LAARM2_SD2. The sequence continues at coordinate 7,720 of NZ_JBNFOM010000002.1, forward strand.
CGCTGGAGGACGGGTGTGGAGAAGGTGTTGTCGACGAGGACGGGAACATCGCCCGCCGCCGCGACGACGGCATCGAGGTCGACGAGGTCGAGGCTCGGGTTCGCCGGGGTCTCGACGATGACGAGTCCGGTGTCGTCCCGCACCGCCGAGGCGATCCCCTCCGGCGTCGTCCACGTCACCGTGGTGCCGAGCAGGCCGGAGTCGAGCAGATGGTCGCTGCCGCCGTAGAGCGGACGGACCGCGACGATGTGCGGGGTGCCGGCGCTGACCGCGGCGAGCAGCGCCGCCGTCAGGGCCGCCATGCCGGTGGCGAAGGCAACGGCCTCCTCGGCGTGTTCGAGGTCGGCGAGGGCGTCTTCGAAGCGGGCGACGCCGGGCTGCCACAGGCGCTGGTAGACGGCGGAATCGCTCTCGCGCAGGGGATGGCCGGTGGCGAGCCATTCGTACGATTCGCCGCCGGTGTCGATGTCGCCGACCGGGTTCGTCGTCGAGAGATCGATCGCGGGGACGTGGACGCCCGCCTCGGTGAGGCCGTCCATGCCGCCGTGGACCATGCGGGTTTCGGGGTGAAGGGGTGATTCGGGGTGGAGAGAGGTCATGGCGGAATTCAATCGGGTTTCTCTCAACGACTGCAAGGAATCATCAAGAATCTTCTGCATTCGACCCTGTTCCGGCAGGATCCTTGACGAAGTCGCCGGTGACGTGACGCGCACCGCAGATTCTGCCGCCGGTGCTCCGCGCCGTCGAGCACCGACGCGGTGCGGCTGAGAGGAGTCTCCATAAGGTCGTCGAGTCTTGACCGGGCCGGCTCTTGTCCCTAAGCTCATTGAACATAATCATTATGTTTAATATCACATGATGACCCAACTCAAGGAGCAGTTGCCCCATGGTTGATGTCGATGTCATTCAGGTCGGATTCGGTCCCGTCGGACAGGTGCACGCGGCGCTGTTGGGGGCCAAGGGCCACACGGTCGCTGCCTTCGACAAGTGGCCCGGCACCTACCCGCTGCCGCGCGCCGGACATCTCGATCATGAGATCATGCGGATCCTCCAGGGCATCGGCGCGACGGACGCGTTCCGCCTGCAGGCCATTCCGATTCCCGACTACGACTGGGTGAATGCGGCGGGGGAGCTGCTCCTGCGGATCGATTGGAATGCGCCGACGCCCTCGGGATGGAAGTCGGACTACCTCTTCTATCAGCCGGAGCTCGAGGAGGCCGTGCTCGACGCGGTCGGCAGGCATCCCAGTGTCACGGTCGAGCTCGGGTGGGAGGCGACCGAGGTGGCCAATCACCCCGACCATGTCGAGGTGCGCCTGCGCGAAGTCGAGAAGACCGAGGCGGGACTGACCCCCACCGGCAAGGAGAAGACGGTGACAGCGCGGTACCTCATCGGGGCCGACGGCGCGAACTCCCTCGTCCGCCGGCAGGTGGGCATCGAATGGGAGGACCTCGGCTTCGAGGAGGACTGGCTCGTCACCGACATCGAACCCCACGATCGCGACATGGTCATCGACATGCCCGACGCCGGTCAGATCTGCGACCCGGAGCGCCCGGTGTCCCTCTTCCGTTGGCTCGGTCGGCACACCGCGCGGTGGGAGTTCATGCTGCTCGACGGTGAGAGTGCCGAGGAGATGGCGACGGAGGAGAGGATCTGGTCCCTGTTGTCGCGGTGGGGGCTGAGTGCGGACAACGCGACGATCGTGCGGAAGAAGGTCTACGGCTTCCGCTCGCTCATCGCCTCGACGTTCCGCCGGGATCGCACGCTGCTCATCGGCGATTCCGCTCATCTCATGCCGCCGTTCATGGGGCAGGGGCTGTCCTCGGGCCTCCGCGACGCCGTCAATCTCGCGTGGAAGCTCGACCTCGTGCTCTCCGGGAGCGCGGCCGAGGGTCTCCTCGACGCGTACACCGTCGAACGGCGCCCTCATGCCCGGGCCTACATCGAGGCCTCGATGGCGCTCGGTCGGGTGGTCTGCATGAAGGATCCTGAGGAGGTCGCGGCCCGTGATGCCGCGTTCCTCGCCGGAGACGTCCCGCCGCCGGTCCTGCCGTGGCTCTACGAGGGCGTCCTCGACGGCGGTGAGAGCACCGAGGTGGTCGGACGCCTCGGTCTCCAGGCCAGGGTGGAGGCACGGGGCCGGGACGGTCTGGCCGACGACGTCATCGGCACGGGGTGGACGCTGCTGTCCTCCCGGGGTGACTATCTCGACGACCTGACCGCGGAGCAGAGGGCGATCATCGATGCCCTGGGCATGGTCCACGCGCATGTCAGCCGGGCCGAGCTCGATTCGGAGCACAGCGTCGTCGACGTCGACGCCGACTACTCGCGCTGGTTCCGCGACATCGGCGCACCGATCGTCGTCGTGCGCCCCGACTACTACGTCTTCGGTCATGCCGCCGACTCCGCGGAGCTCGGCGCGCTCCTCGACCGCCTCGCCGAGCGGGCCTCACTCACCGTGTCCCCGGCAGCGACCGCCGTCCCGGAGAAAGCCGCCGCACAGGGCTGAGCGGCAGCCGTCACCGGGCACAGTGTCCGCGAGGAGCATCGACGGGCTGGGAGCGGGCGCCCCTGAGTGCGTAGACTCTCCGAGACGGATCAGTTGAGGGGAGCGGGCACCGTGTCGCAGAAGATCGAACTCGATGACATCGACCGGCATCTGCTCTCGGCCCTGAGTGAGAATGCTCGTGCCTCGGGGGCAGCTCTGGCCGCCGAGGTCGGGATCTCGGAGTCGACGGTGTCGCTGCGGCTCAAGCGCCTGCGCTCGAGCGGGGTGATCCGCGGCTACAGCGTCGACATCGACACCTCGGCGCTCGGGATTCCGCTCCAGGCGCTCATCTCGATCCGGCTCGCCCAGCACGACCGGGCGCAGATCGATGCCTTCACCGCTGCTGCGCCGAAGTTCCCCGGCGTCGTGCGGATGTATCACATGGCCGGCGCTGACGACTATCTCCTCCACATCGTCGCCCCCGACACCGAGGCGGTCCAGGCCTTCGTCCTCGACTACCTCACCCGCTACCCGGCGGTCGCCCATACGCGGACGAACCTCATCTATCGGGTCGAGGACGGCACGGACTGGCTGCCGGAGAGCTGAGCACGCGACGTGGGCTGACAGGGGCGACCGTCTCGGCGATAATCGATCCATGGCCGAACAGAAGACGAAGCCGACCGACGCCGATGTCCACGCCTTCATCGCTGCCGCGACCCCGGCGAAGCGCCGTGTCGACGGTCAGCGGCTCGAGGAGATCTTCACCGAGGTGACCGGGGTGAAACCGGTGATGTGGGGGCCGTCGATGGTCGGCTACGGCGAGTATCACTACCGGTCACCGGTCAATCCACGCAATCACGGGGTGTGGCCGAAGACCGCGTTCTCCCCGCGGAAGGCACAGCTGTCGCTCTACGGACTCAAGGACCTACCGGGCGGTGCGGCTCTGCTGCCGAAGCTCGGGACGTACACGGAAGGGGCCGGGTGCGTGTATGTGAAGAAGCTCGAAGACATCGACGAGGCGGTCCTCCGGCAGCTCATCGCGATCGCCTTTGCCCGTGAGGACGACCCTGAACCGCAGCGGTGAGGGTTCTGCCCGGCACCCGGTGGCTCTCAGGTCCTTAGCGGTGGCCGTGATCCGATGCTCAGTCCCGGTTTGCGCTGGTGGACGGAGAAGTAGCTGAGGCCGTCGGGGCCGGCGATGAATCGGCGGGTCGAACGGCGGGGGAGCCAGACGATGAGACCGGGGGCGAGGTCGAGGGTGTCAGCGTCCGTCTCGAGGGTTCCCGAACCGGAGAGGACATGGATGAGGACGTCGAGGTCAGGGCCGTTGTGAGCGCGGATCTCGTCATCGGCCGGCAGAGTGATGATGTTCGCGTCGAGATCCCGCTCAGGTGGGGTCAGCCGCCATGCGGAACCGGACACTCGCGGTGGAACCTCGAGTTCGGAGATGTCGGCGACGATCTGGGGAGTGGGCATGGGAACCACTCTAGAACGAAAGAATCTCGGGGCATCGCGCGTGCGATGCCCCGAGATTTCACTTGGTCGGGATAGCGGGATTTGAACCCACGACCTCCTCGTCCCGAACGAGGCGCGCTACCAACCTGCGCCATATCCCGTGACCAGCAACTACTATAGCCAGGGGATCGCGCATTTGAGAAATCGAGCGCGGGGAATGTCGAAAAGTGAAAGGTACGTCTCATTGGCGCTGAGTGCTGAGAGCATCACGATGACCGCACTCGACGTGCTCTCACGCTACGGATTGGGCGATCTGTCGATGCGTCGCCTCGCCCGTGAGCTCGACGTTCAGCCCTCCGCGCTCTACTGGCATGTGAAGAACAAGCAGGACCTCCTCGTGCTCATCGCGAAGAAGATGGGCGCCGAGGTGAACAGCCGCGCCCCGGTCACCGCGGACCCGCTCGTCACCGTTCTTGCGTTGCGCGATGTGCTGCTGCGGTTCCGCGACGGCGCGGAAATCTTCATGCTCGGCTACTCGCTCGCCCCGGACGACGTCACCCCGGTGGGGCTCACCCCGGCACGGCTCGGGGCGACCACCTCGGCGGCGGTGCTGTCGTTCGCCCTCGGTGCGGTTGCGATCGAACAGAACCGCGCCCTCTTCGACGTCGCGGACGCGGGTGCTGGGGAGCGCTTCGCTGAGGTGGTCGCCGGGATCCTGCGGCAACAGGACTGACCCGGGTGGGGCCGACCCCGGCGTCAGCGGTTTCGGCAGCGGGTCGGGGATATGACATACTGAACACGCGCGTTTGGGGCCTATAGCTCAGTTGGCTAGAGCATCTCGTTTACACCGAGAGGGTCGGGGGTTCGAGTCCCTCTGGGCCCACGGCTGACCTGACCAGTTGGCGAGCCCCGCGGAGGTAGATCTCCCGGTGATCCAGGCTGAGGATGTCATCGCGGATCGAGGCTGTCAGTGGATATCGGGCAGGATCGGCAGACAGTGCACCCGAGAACCATGCGCGTCGTTCATTCTTGCTCGCAGGCAGCGGAGCCGAGAGGCTGGCTGCACCGGAAAGCACATATGCGCCGAATGTGGAGTAGTTCTCAGCTAGCGCTTGTCCACTCAACCCGGCTCTGTGGAAGCATTCGAGAATGAGTTCGATACTGTCGAGCTCTCCTGGGCCTTGCGTCGTCAGCGTTGTGGCCGTTGCCGCAATTGACGGGTACTCCTGAAACGTGTCGAGAGTGATCTCAGCGAACTCGACGAGTCGATCTTCCCACCGGTCCAGGTCGACCGTCACCTTCGAGCATGCGAGCTGAAACAGGCGATCAAGAAGCGCGCGCATGAGCACTTCCTTGTTCGGGAAATGCCGGTAAACGGCCGTCGGATCGACGCCGACCTCTTTTCCGAGCGCTCTGTTCGTCACGGTAGTGGTCTCGGGGCGGGCAGCCATGCGCAGTCCGGCGTCGATGAATGCTTCCTTGTCCAGAGTGGGTTTGGCACCAGACTTGGCCGGGGTTCTGCTCGTCATGGGATTCGACTCCGTTCATAGGTCGGCGGCATCAGAACCGCCCGTGAGATCCGAGATCATCGTACAATCATGCACCTCTGTCATCGGCGTTGACACCGACAATGACGCATCAGTATTGTGGCACTGACGCTGGTTTCCGACGAAGGACGGTCATGACCCCCACTGCTGATGTCGTCTTCCATAATGGCGCCGTCTTCACCGGGTCCGGTGCCCCACTTCGCGATCGGGCGGTGGTCGTCACGGACGGCGTAATCCGCGATATCATCCCCAACGCCCGCATGGCGGCGTACGTCGGTGAATCGACCATAGTGGTCGATCTGGAGGGCGGTCTCCTCTCGCCCGGCTTCCAGGACGCACACATCCACCCGGTGCAGGGCGGAGTCGAAATGCTGCAATGCGACCTCACGGACACTCGCAGTGCCGCTGAGGCCATTGACCGCATTGCCTCGTATGCCGACGCGCATCCGGATGAGCCATGGATCGTTGGTGGCGGATGGTCGATGGGTCATTTTCCGGGTGGAGCCCCATCCGCGCTGCTCATCGACGACGTGATCGCTGATCGTCCGGTTGCCCTCAACAGCCGGGATCATCATTCTCTCTGGGTCAATTCTGCGGCGCTGTCCCTGGCCGGGATCGGCCCGGACTCTCCCGACCCCGCTGACGGTGTCATCGAAAGGCTTCCGAATGGTGCACCGACCGGTACTCTCCACGAAGGCGCACTCCGACTCGTCGAGGCGCATCTTCCGGCCGTGTCCGCAGAAAAGCTCACCGCGGGCCTGCTCGCGGCACAGACTCGGCTCATCGCGCTTGGCATCACCGGCTGGCAAGACGCCCTCATCGGCGATTACGCGGGCTTTCCCGATACCCGGGTCGCTTATGAGCGTGCAATTGCCGATGGCACACTTCGAGTCCGGGTGCGTGGTGCCCAATGGTGGCAACGTGACCGAGGGCTCGAGCAGCTCGACAACCTCATCCGCGGTCGCGCCGATGCCGCTGCGCTTGGTCGCGCTGACCGTTACAGTCTCGGCACCGTGAAGATCATGGTCGATGGCATTGCGGAGAACTTCACGGCGGCGATGCGCGAACCGTACCGCGATGCCTGCGGCAGAGATACGCACAATCGCGGCAAGAGCTTCATCTCATCAGAGAGACTGGCGGAGTACGCTATCGCTCTCGACCGGGCCGGTTTCCAGATCCACTTCCATGCACTCGGGGATCGAGCTGTGCATGACGCACTCAACGCCCTCGCGGCTGCGCGGACGGTCAACGGGCCGACAGACCTGCGCCATCATCTTGCGCATCTTCAGGTCGTCGCCCCTGGTGACGTCTCACGCTTCGCTGGGCTCGGCGCTGTCGCAAACATCCAAGCTCTGTGGGCCTGCCATGGGGATCAGATCGACAAACTCACGCTTCCGTACATGCCTGAGAGCGCGCAGAAGAGGCAGTATCCCTTCGGGGATCTCGTCAGGAGCGAAACGCCGCTCGCCGCCGGCAGTGACTGGCCGGTCTCGTCAGCTGACCCGATCGCCGCGGCCCATGTCGCTGTGAACCGGGCGGTGCCCGGATCCGATCGTCCGCCCTTGGGTGGAGATGAGCAGCGGCTCGAACTCGCTGACTTCTTCGCTGCCTGCACCTCAGGTGCAGCGCGCGTCAATCACTGGGAGTCCCGGACGGGAACGATCAGGCGAGGATACGACGCCGACCTCATCACAATCAGTCCCAACCCCTTTGACGTCGCTGAGGCTTCCATCGACGAGAGCCGCGTAACCTCGACATGGATCCGCGGTGAACGAGTCTACTCGACCGCCTAGGTTGGCTCTCACGACTATCCGAGTGGTTGAGACGCTCAGCATCTGATCGCGGAGGCGACGGGCATCGCGGCGAAGTCGTTCTGCTCGTCGAATTGCCGGCACCGACCGAATCGGTGCCGGCAATACGATTCATCATGAGTTCAACTGTCGGTGGTGATCCGTCGGCTGGACCATAGCCGCGGAACGAACCGGAGGATGATGAGATAGACGACGCCAGCTGCAATCGCTGCGGGCACTGCCGCGGCGATCACGCCCAGGTCGACGGGCGGAACATAGGTGAATGGATCGAGGAGTGCCAGATACGTTCCCATTCCGACTATGAGTCCCACGATTCCTGCGGGATTGATCCCCGCGAAATACCAGTAGGATCCTGAGCCGTTCACTGAGTAGAGCGCGCGGATATCAAGCTCCTGCCGGCGCACGAGGAAGAAGTCGACGATCTGCATTCCGCAGATCGGGCCGAGCAGGATTCCCGCCAAGGTGATGAATGCGCCGTAGTTCGCCATATAGGCGTCGGCAAAGAACACAGCGATGACCAGCACGGGGAGCATGACAACGGCAACTGCGACCGACCACGGGACCCGGCGGTCGATTGTCGGTATCTGCTTGAGCCCGAGAGCCGCGGAGTAGGCTCCAACCATGATCGTTCCGACGTTGGCCAGGGCGAGGAACGAGAGCGCGACGACGCCGAAGACGGGGCCGCCGATCTCAATGAGATAGCCGGTCGGATCACCGCCAGACTCCGGCACCACCAGGGCTGCGATCAGGCCGATGATGAGGACGAGGGACATCATCACGCCCAGGCCGAGCACGCTGGGCACGATGGCTGCTCGTGTGGTGCGGGCGTTCCTCGTCAGGCCCCCGACATAGGGCCACCACGACAGTCCTCCGGCGATTCCCAGTTCGACGGTGAGCATGAAGTTGCTGCCGTTGTCCGGCAGCGGCGCGAGCGCGCCGGCACTGAGAATGCCGTCAATGCCGAAGCGGATGATGAGCATGATGCCGATCCAAACTGCGAGGATGAGCACGGTGACAGCAACGACCGGTCCCGCCCAGCGCAGTGTGGCTGTGCCTTTTCGAAGAAGCAAGAACACGACAAGAGCGCTGCCGACGGCGACGATCATGGCGGTCGGGCCGATCATCGTCTCCGTCAGCCATCCCATCTCAGCGAGCGCCAGAGCTGAGGCGTCAGCGAGTGCGATCGTCAGTACGGCATTCCACCCGATGAGGATGAGCAGGGTGAGTACGACAGTAAGAACGGAACCGCGCGATCCGAACATAGGTCTGGTCGAACGCACGGCCTCGACCCCATACCGGCCTGCTGCGGGAAGCGCTGCAAGGAGCACCATGAATACCCCGATCAGCGTGCCTGCTGTGACGGCCAGGGCCCCTTGTGTGGCGCCGAGGTAAGCTGCGACGAAACCTCCGCTGATGAAGCACCACGTCGCCACTGCTGCGGAGGAGGTGTTACCGAAGATCGCCAGCGGTCCCCATGTCTTCTCCGCACGCGTGACGGGAAGGCTGCTTTCGAATTCGCCGGTGAGCGGTCGTGCCTGGACACTCACGATCCCGCTCCCCATCCGATCACGATGAGCACGATGGGGAGCGCCACAGTGAGCATGGCGAGCAGAAGCAGGTCCCCGGGTGAGAATCGTCTATCGAGTCCGTGTGACGATTCAAGTGATCTCAGTCTGTCTTCGAGCTCGGTGTCAGTGGCCATCATTGCCCTCCTGAAATAGTGTGTTCTGTTGTTGGACCCTGCAGGTCAGCGCTTCATCGCGCCGAGACGTCGCTGTGAAAAGAGTGAACGGCCGAGGCTGCGAACCGGGTGATGTGGTGGGCTGTGCGAATACCGGCGCATGGACTCAAGCCTCGTCCGCGCCTGCAAAGTCGAGTCCTGGCGGCGGGCGAGTGAAGCCTCGTGTGAGCACCGCCAAGAACCCGCCCCCGAGGCCCAACCACGCCAATCCGATGAGTATCGCCAACGACCCCAGATTCAACAGCAGGTAAACGTCGACGATGATGCCGAGGACTGGGAGCGCGACGAACCCGATCACAGATCTGCGTTTGAATCCGATCCGGTGTCGCCACCAGAGGGCGATGACGCAGGCATTGGCGACCGCGAACGCCAGGAAAGCCCCGAAATTGATGAGCGACGTCGCGTCGCCCACGGTGAGCAGCTGCCCCGCGAGTCCGATGGCGGCAATGAGGACGAGATTGAATACGGGGGTGCGGAACCGATTGTGGAGTCTGCCGAAGACTCGCTTCGGAAAGACCCCGTCTCGCCCCATGACGAAGAGCAGTCGACTGCCACTAGCCTGGACGGCCAAGCACGAGGCGACTCCGCCCACGAGGAGAGTGGAGTTGATGATTCCGGCGAAGATCGGGCCACCGATGAGAGTGAGGACTTCGTATCCTGCCGTTTCCGGGTCGGCGAAGTCGAGACTCGGATGCGCCCATTGCATGACGAAGGAGGTCGCTACGAAGATCACCCCTCCGGTGAGGACGACGAGCACGATCCCGCGGGGGACTGTCGTCGTGGGGTTCTTCACCTCCTCGCTCAACGTGCTCACTGCGTCGAATCCGAGGAAGGAATAGGCGGCTACCGCCGCTCCAGCAGCGATCGCGGAGATGGTTGCGGATTCCGGCCAGGCAGCAGGTCCGACTGGATTGCCGTTTCCGGAGGCGAATGCGATGCCGAACCCGATAAGAGTGAGGACCCCGCCCATGACGATGAGAAGCAGAACGCGATTGAAGCGGTCTGCCAGTTTGAGGCCGATGATGTTGATGAGGGTGCAGGTTGCGATGATGAGCACACCCCAGATCCACGTCGGCAGGACGGGAAACTGAGCGCCGAAGTAGAGGGCCGTGATCAGCCACGCAACCATTGGAAGAAAGAGATAGTCGAGGAGGATCGTCCATCCGGAAAGGAAGCCGATATGACTGCCGAGAGTGCGGCGAGCATAGGTGTAGACCGATCCGGACGCCGGGTAGGCGCGCGCGAGTTTGCCATAGCTCAGCGCCGTGAGCACCATGGCGCCAGTGGCAAAGACGTACGCCATTGCGGTGGCGCCCTGTGACAGTGTGGCGATCACTCCGAATGTGGCGATGACCACTGAAGGGGCCATGTAGGAAATGCCGAAGACGACGATGCCGACCAGATTGAGCTGGGGGATCAAACTCTTGGCTGTCGTGGTGTGGGTCATTGCCGACCCGCCAAGCTCGTGGTCGCAGTCGACCCCTGGGCATCATCGCGGAACTCCGTTGCAGGCGTGTTTCGCGTGTTAGTCGAACTCAGAGACAGATCCGGCCACCAGTCGTCGGCAGTGGTCAGACCGAGTTCTGCCTCGACGGCTGCTCCGATTCGGAAGACCATGGGATCGTCGAACGTGCGCCCGACGATCTGGACGCCGGTGGGGACTCCGTTGGGGGCGCGACCCGAAGGAACGGCGAGGACGGGCACGCGTCCGACGATGTTGAAAGGCAGGGTCATCAGCTGAGAGAAGACGTCGGCCGAGTCAGTGCATGTCGCATCTGCGGCCATCCCTGTATTTGTGACGGTGGGGCAGACGAGCGCATCGAAAGTCTCGAATAGGTTGCCTAGTGGTCGATAGAAGGTCGATTCCTCCACAAGACCGACGGCGTAGCTCCCCGCTCGCGAAGCGGCGTTGATGAAGGCTCGTGTATAGGGCATGAGACTCTCTGCCGAACTGTCGCGCCCGATCGACTCGATGAAGGGGCCCATGATTCCGCCGAAGTGCTTCCACGCGATGTCGAGGACCCTGCCAGGGGTCCATGGCAGATCGACTTCTTCGACGCTGGCTCCAGCGTTCTCCAGCGCCAGTGCGAACTGCTCTGTGCGCGTGACCACAATGGGGTCCGGATCATAACCGCCGAGGTCGAAGCTCAGTGCGATCCTCACCCCGTTCAAAGTGCCGACATCGCCGGAGACACTGACTCGGGGACGCAGGGACGCGGGGTCGCCAGCCCACGGGCCTGCGATGATGTTCTGCAACAGGGCGACGTCGGCCACGCTGCGACCCATCGGGCCGTCGGCGCAATAGGTGTCGGCGTTGAATGGAGCAAGGCCTGGCACACGTGCGAAGGGCGGTTTGAAGCCGACCACACCGCAGTACGAGGCGGGGATCCGGATCGAACCGCCGATGTCCGAGCCGGTTGCCAATACCGTTGACCCCGAGGCCAGGGCCGCCCCAGAACCTCCCGACGAACCGCCGGGAGTCATTTCCGGATTATGGGGATTTCTCGTGATGCCCCAGAGGCGAGTGTGCGTCACTGGGGCGCAACAGAACTCGGGCGTTGTCGTCCGGCCATGGACAACGGCGCCGGCAGTGATGATGCGATCGACGATGGGGTGGGTCACCTCGGCGACATTGCCCTTCTCAAGTAGTGATCCTTCCTCACTGAGATAGCCCGTGATCGGCTGCTCTTCCTTGAGCATGAGCGGAACACCGTCGAGGGGTCGCGGCGTCTTGTCCTGATAGCGCTTCTCAGATTCCCGTGCGGCTCGGTACGCAGCCTCGAGCATCTGTTCGGTGACTGAGTTGACAAGAGGCTCGGTCTCGCGAGTGCGTGCCACGACGGCATCGAGCAGCTCGACAGGCGAGAGCCGTTGCGTTCGGAACAGCCGGATTGCCTCTGTGGCGGTGATATGGGGGAGGTTCATGGTCGTTCTCCTGCTCGGTGGGTGGGTGAGGATGTCTGCGAGCCCATCTCAGGGATGATCACTCAGGACCGCCTGCGCCGCCGCGATGCCCGAATCCCGCGACGTGTGAACAGTCGACACGTGACGATTCCGGCCCAGTAGAGCCGGGAATCAATCGGTGCGTGCAGGCCGTCGCGTCGGGAGAACGGTCCCGGATACGCGCCACGCGCGAATCGATCTTTTGACCAGTCCTTCGTCACCGAGGCGACCGGTTGCAGATCGGGCACTCCGGTGGAGACGCGAATGCTCTCGAGAGCGAGTGCCATCCGTTCGACTTCGGGCAGGTCGAGCAGCTCCTGCGCCTTTCCGCCGGTCATCCATGACACAACGATCTCCCCGGGGAAGTCAGGCGTGCCAGCGGACGCATTCCACAGACTGGGCGGGTTGACCGAGAACGTCGCCAGCACATCCCAGTCGGGTGCCTGAGAATGCGAAGGGGGGAGAACTGGTCGCTCGAACTCGAAGATTCCTTTGAAGACCGAAAGGTAGCTGATCTCGTCAATAGCGACTCGACGATCCCCCGGCAGCGGCGGATCGAAGACGATGTCGTCGGTTTGGAGCACGCCACCTGGGACGGCGAGAACGACGGCGCGGGCCTTGAATTCTCTACTCCCGGCAACGACGGTGACTCGGCTGCTTCGGTAGTTCACCTGAGCTACCGGGTGATCGAGCAGAAGGGAAATGTCGCGAGAAAGCGGCTCAAGTATCTGGTTGTAGCCGCCGATGACCCGGTAGTCGCCGGATTCGTCCGGTGGGATTGGTCCATTGCGATCCTGGAGGTCGAGTGCTTCGAGCACTGTGTAGTACACCGGGTCGGCGGGGGCGATATCGAACTGCTCGCTGTCGACTTCGAGTGCGGCGACAGTGATCGGATAATTGTCCGCTGAGATGCCGACCCTTTTCAGCCACATCAGCGCCGTTTCACCTGAGCGGGGTGCGGGCAGTCCTTGCGGATATGTGGGTGCACCGAGCGGGAAACGAAACGTGTCGAATGTGTTCGACCGGATCCACGGCGTGTCTGGAGAGAGTCTGCCGGCAATGGCCGCCTGGCGATGCGTCGTCAGCCCAGCGGAGTGGATGAGATCCCAGGTCGAGACGTCTGGGCCGTGAACGAGCTCGGCGCCGCGCTCGACCGGTACGGACATCGATGACGCATCGGTGAAGAGTCGACCGCCGATCCTTGAACGGGCTTCGAGGATGAGCACGAGTTTGCCTGCGTCCGCGAGGTCCCGCGCAGCTCCGAGCCCGGCGGGACCAGCGCCGACAACGATGACGTCCCACATTCGGTTCTCAGATATGTCCGGTTCAGCTGCTGCTGATTCGGGGCGGGAGAGAACTGCAGCGGTCCCGGCGGCACCGAGACCGAGCAGGCCACGGCGGGAGACACGCCTGGTGGACGTGGTTGCTGCAGTCATCGGGTGCACCCTTCACATCGTTGTTGTGTGCGTCACACACACTATGGCGAGTCAGCGTTGCTGTCAACACTGGTGACACAATCGATTACTGCTTCGCTGACGGCGCTTTCGAAGCGCGCGGACGCCTGACAAAGAGAGGAGTGCCTCTGGTCTCCGCATACAATCAAGGCGTGAACGCCCCCTCCTCAGACGGCCGACCCAGCCGACGCCCCAGCAGGCAGCAGCTCATGAGCTCCCCAGGGTTGCGCGCACTCAGTCTCATCGTCGGACCCCTGGCCGTCCTCGCGCTCTACTTCACGGTTCCCCTGGCCAGCTCCGAAATGGGTGCGATCGAACGCCTGCTCGCGACCGCGGCGGCGCTGTCGGTCCTCGCCTTCGCCCTGCTGCGCCTGCGCCGCACGGACACCAATCTGCCGCTCCTCGTCCTCTCCTTCGTCCTCGTCGCGGCGACCTTCTCCGCGGTCTTCTTCGTCGTCGCGACGAACAATCCCGCCGAGTTCGACGGCATCGACACCCGCGTCGACGCCCTCTACTTCACGCTGACGACGATGACGACGACCGGCTACGGTGACATCGTCGCCACCGGTCAGCTCTCGCGCATCCTCGTCTCCGCGGTCTTCGTCTTCGACCTCGTTTTCCTCGGACTCTTCGCCAGTGAACTCTCGCGCATCGTCAGCCGACGGCAGGCCGGTCCGGCGGACCACCCGTGAAGGCGCGCTTCGCCGGCGTCACCCCACGCCTGACGCTGCTGGCCATCGTCTACGGCGGCATCGCAGGACTCGTCGCGGCGCTGACCTTCAGCGGCATGACCGCCCTCCAGAACCTCGTCTGGGGAGCCGGCGGTGAACTCTTCAGTGATGCGACGACCCAGATCCTCGTGACCATCCTCGCCGGTGGTGCCCTGCTCATCCTCATCGACCGAGCCGCCCCGACCGAGGATCTCCAGACTCTGCTCAATCAGTCCGGTGACCCCGACGGACTGCCTCGGCGCGCCGTGCTCACCACGGCCTTCGCCGCGATCGTCGCGGTCGCCTTCGGCGGTGCCATCGGACCCGAAGCCGGCATCGTCGCCGTCGTCGCGCAGCTCTCGACGATCGTCGCCCACCTCATCGGCGAAGACGTCGCCATGCGCCGCACGATCGGCCAGGCCGGCAGCGCCGGCGCCCTCGGTGGCTTCTACGGGTCCCCACCGGGCGCGGCCGCGATCGACGGCGACCAGCTCGGTCCGCAGAAGGTCCTCCAGTTCGGCGCGGCCTTCGCCGGGTTCTTCGTCTTTCTCGCCGTCATGAGGGCGATGCCCGAGGGCAGCGGTGCACGCATCTCCCTGCCACCGGTCGACGTCGCCTACTTCAGCCCGTGGCTGCTCGCCGTCGCCGGCATCGCGGCAGCCGCCGGCCTGGCCTTCCGCGCCCTCCACCATCTGCTCGAGGTCGCAGCGCAGCGCATCCGTCGCACGTGGGCGACGATCGCCATCGGCACGATCCTCTTCGCCGTCCTCGCTGTCCTCGTCCCCCTGGTCCGCTTCTCCGGCCATCATGAACTGCACGACCTCCAGGTGCTCACCGACTCCGGAGCCTGGCCGACGCTGCTCCTCGTCGCAGCAGCGAAGATCGTCGCGCTGTCGCTCTGCCTCGTCAGCGGATGGCGGGGAGGGGAGTTCTTCCCGCTGATCTTCATCGGTTCGGCCATCGGCGCCGCCGCTGCCGTCCTCATCCCGGGTCTCGCCGTCGGAGCGGCCATGGCGACGGGAATGGCGGCAACAACCGCCGTCGGATGGCGTCGCCCTCTGGCCGTCCTCCTCATCCTCGTCCTCCTCGTCGACACCCCGGTCGCATTGCCGCTCGTCGTCGGGGCGGGCATCGCCTACCTCGTCGCCCTCCTCATCCCCGGCAGCGGTGATGCCGCAGACGACAGCGAATCACCGCCTCCCGAGGCCGCGCGCTAGCCACTGTCGCCGGCGATGAGAACGCCCGGCGACGACACGAATCCGGCACATCCACCGGCGCCGCCCTTGACGGGTGACCGCGCACCTTCTAGGTTGAGCGAAACTCCATCGGTCACAGGCGTGCCTGTGACCACGAGAAGGCCGGGTGGGCGATGGGAACGGAAATGACAGGGTCCTCGTGGCCGCAGCTGCGCATCGATGACTGGACGGGCACGCGGGAGAACCTGCACCAGTGGCTGCAGATCGTCGGGAAGATCGAACTGGTCTCCACGACGCTCATCAACCACTGGTGGAACGTCACCTATGACGTCAGCGCTCGCGGACTGCGCACACAGATCCTCATGCGCCAACAGGGGCGGACCTTCGACGCGGAATTCGACTTCATCGCCGACGAACTCGTGCTGCGAGCGAGCACCGGCGACATCGAGACCGTGCCGCTGAAGCCCCAGTCGGTCGCCGACTTCTACGCCGCCGTGATGGCGGCCCTGACCAGGCTCGGCGCCCCGTGCACAGTGTGGGCATGGCCGAACGAACTGCCCCAGGCCACCCCGTTCGCCGAAGACACACGGCCACGGGAATACGATGCCGACGCCGTGCGGTTGTGGTGGCGACAGCTCCAGCACATCGATGACGTCTTCGCCTACTGGCGCGCCGGATTCGCAGGCAAAGCAAGCCCCGTCCAACTGTTCTGGGGGTCGATGGACCTCTCCGCGACACGCTATTCGGGACGAGTCGCCCCACCGAGCACGGCCTCACCCCCGAACTGCCCGCCCTGGGTGATGGCCGAAGCCGAGGACCGGGAGAACGTCGCCGTCGGGTTCTGGGCCGGCGGCAGCGCCGAAGGCTCTTTCTACGCCTACGCGTATCCGGCGCCGAAAGGCTACTACGACGGGAAGCTCACCGCCGGCGGATACGACGCGAGCCTGGGGGAGTACCTCCTGCCCTACGCCGATGTCCGCACCGCCGACGATCCCGAAGGCACGCTGCTGACGTTCCTCGACGAGGTCTACGACCGCGCCGCGGACCTCGCGAACTGGGATCGCAGGATCCTCGACGTCGATCAGGATCGGCTCATCAGATACCTGCCGCCGGCCGACCTCAGCTCCCACGAGCACTGAGCGAGGTTTGTCTTCGCCCAGGCGCGATCAGTCCTCGCCGAGGTCGGCGAGGATCCGGCCGATGAGGCGTTCGCGCGCTGACGCGCTCATCGGCGCGGTGAGAATGCTCTCATACCCCCAGGAGCCGTCCGCGGCCATGCGGGCGACCAGGCACCGCAGCGAGACGTCATCGAGCTCATCGACGGGGACGCCCTCATCGGGGAACCAGCGCCGATAGACCTCCTCCCAGGGTGCGATCCACTCCGGTTCGTTCGCTGCTTCCATGATGAGACGCAGCTCCACGGTGCTCGGCGTCTTCAGCGCCGCCCGCACGTAGCCGCGGGTGCGTTCGACGAGGCTCGCCTCCTCGGGTGCCTTTCCGGTCGCGGCGAGGAGGTCCTCCTCGATGCGGGCTGCCAGATGCTCATGGATGCCCGCGAGCAGGGCGTGCTTGCTCGCGAAGTGGTAGAGCAGGCCGCGTTTGGTCACCCCCGCCTCCTCGGCGACGGAGTCAAGCGTGAGGGCGGTGATCCCTCGCTCCTCCACCACGGTCAGTGCCGCCTCGATGAGTTTGCGTCGTGCGCTCGGTCGTGCCATGGGTTCTCCTCTCGATGTCATAAGTATACCTTTCGGTGTAGTACACTCATTGGTGAAGTAACTCGAAAGGAGAAGGAACCTCATGGACACCACACCCCCTCGGGCCACAGCCCGCACCTGGGTCGGTCTGGCCGTGCTCGTGCTGCCGATGCTGCTCATCGCCATCGACAGCATGGTGCTGATCTTCGCCCTCGGCGAGATCACCGCGGAACTCGAACCCTCCGGTGCGCAGCAGCTGTGGATCCTCGACATCTACTCGCTCATGCTCGCCGGCCTGCTCGTCACCATGGCCTCACTCGGTGATCGCTTCGGCAGACGGAAGGTGCTCCTCATCGGCGCGGTCGGCTTCGCGATCGCCTCGGTGATCGGAGCGCTGTCGACCGAGGCCTGGATGCTCATCGCCGCCAGGGCCCTCCTCGGCATGTCCGGTGCCGCGATCATGCCCGGCACTCTCTCACTCATCCGCAACATGTTCCTCGACCGCAACGAGCGCCGCACCGCGATGGCCGTGTGGGCGGCGGCCGGAGCACTCGGCGCC
The DNA here is from genome assembly GCF_057364785.1 of Brevibacterium sp. LAARM2_SD2. Classification (NCBI taxonomy): domain Bacteria; kingdom Bacillati; phylum Actinomycetota; class Actinomycetes; order Micrococcales; family Brevibacteriaceae; genus Brevibacterium; species Brevibacterium sp. LAARM2_SD2. The sequence goes on from NZ_JBNFOM010000002.1 coordinate 25,318, forward strand.
GCTGCCGGACCCATCGTCGGCGGCGCCCTCATCGAGGCGTTCAGCTGGCATGCCGCGTTCCTCATGAACATCCCGGTGATGATCCTCCTGCTCGTCCTCGCGCCCTTCCTCGTCCCGGAGAGCAGGAACCCCAACCCCGGTCGCGTCGACCTCCTCAGCATCGTCCTCTCCCTGGCCGGCATGATCGCCGTCATCTACGGAGTGAAGACCTTCGCCGAGGGCGATGAGCCCGGCATCGCCGTCGTCACCTTCGTCGCCGGTCTCGTGCTCCTCGTCCTCTTCGTCATCCGGCAGCTGCGGATGCCTCTGCCGATGATCAACGTCCGCCTCTTCAAGGGACGAGCCTTCACCGGTGCCGTGGTGACGAACTTCCTGTCGGTGTTCGCCCTGGTCGGAGCCATGTTCGCGCTCACGCAGTTCCTCCAGCTCGTCGCGGGACTCTCGATCATCGAATCCGCCCTGTGGATGCTGCCGCAGGCGCTCGTCTCGGCAGGTGCGGGCTTCGTCGCCGCGGCGCTGGTCAAGCGCATTCCGACGTCGATCATCGTCACCGCGGGCATGCTCGTCACCGCGGGCGGATTCGCGATCCTGCTCACGCTCACCCCGGATACTCACCCGTGGGTCATCGCCGTGGCCCTCTCCCTCGTCGGTCTCGGCGCGGGTGTGGGTCTGACGCTGACCAACGACATCATCATGAGCTCGGTCCGCCCCGAGGAGTCCGGTCAGGCTGCGGCGATCAGCAACACCGGCTACGAGGTCGGCACCTCGTTCGGCATCGCGGTCCTCGGATCCGTGCTGCTCGGCTTCTACCGCACGAACCTCGAGGACTCGGTGCCGGCGGGACTGCCCGGCGAGGTGCTCGAGGCCGCCAAGGAGACCCTTGCGGCGGCGCTGCTCTACGCAGAGCAGATCTCCGGTGACATCGGCGCCGCCCTGGCATCGGCAGCCATGGAGTCCTTCACGACGGCACTGTCGCTGACCGGCGGCATCGCCACGGCGATCCTCGTGGCCGTGGCGATCTTCGCGGGCATCATGCTCCGCGGCGTCTCCGCTGAGGCCGATCTCGCCGAGAGCAACCGCGAGAACGTCGATCAGGACGCCTGATCCACACCCGTCCGGCAGTGCGCCCCGACCGGCGCACTGCCGGATGAGCAGGCCCCACGGCTGCCGGGCTCCGGACAGTTGCGGTGATCGCCGAGGCTGGGAAGTGTGCTTGCCCCATTGCCAGGGTGGCGAAATGTTGCCATGATCGTGGGGACATCCGCACGATTCCGAGCACCACCGCTTCAGGAAGAGGACCCATCATGGCCACCGCAGATCTCGCCCAGCAGTTCCACACCGCTCTCGTCGGCGGCGACGCCGACACCCTCAGCTCGCTCGTCACCCCCGATGTCACGTTCACCGGGCCCGTCGCTCAGGCCTCCGGCGCCGAGGAGGTCGTCCGGGGTCTCGCGGAGATGGGCTCGATGACGACCTCCGACGACGTCAAGGTCCAGCTCTCCGACGACGACAACGCCCTCATCTGGTCCGAACTCGCGACCTCCGGCTCCCCGGCGATCCCGGCCGCAACATGGCTGCGCTTCGAGGGCGGGAAGATCGCGGAGATCCAGACGGTCTTCAACGCCGCCCGCTGACTAGGGCCGGACCGCCGAGGCCTCGATGAGGCCCGTTCGCGCACCTTCCGGCGTCATTCCGGTCCAGGTCTTGAACGCGCGATAGAACGAGTTCGTGTCGGTGTAGCCGAGGAGGAAGGCGATCTCGGCGGTGCGCAGATCATTGCGCACGAGATAGTGGCGTGCGAGGTTCTCGCGCGTCTCGGCGAGCACCGCCTGGAACGACGTCCCCTCGGCTTTGAGCTGCCGTTGCAGGGTGCGCGGACTTGTCGCCAACCGCCGTGTGACGGCGCCGATCGACGGATCGCCTGCCGGCAGCGTCTCGACCAAGGCTGACTGCACGCGGTCGCTCGTGCTTGCTCCCGCGTCGAGATCGGCGAGCCGGCGGCGCAGCTCGGGCGCGAAGACCTGCCACATCCCCTCATTCTCGGTGAGGAACGGCCGTGTGGAATCAGCCTGCGCGAAGGTGACCGACCAGGCGTCTCCTGTCCGCACCCGCGCTCCGAGAAATTCTTCGAGCACGCCGGGATCCTGAGGAAGCTGCGGCATCGACACTCGCACCGGGCGGATCGGCTCCCGCGTTGCCAAGCGGGCGAGGGCCACCCAGAAGAGGATTTCGGCCATGGCGAGGAGGACCGGCGGCTCCTGCGTGCTCGGCCACCGATAGGCGATGGTGAGGTCGGCTGCGCTGTCGACGACGAGGGCAACCGGACCGATGAGCGGTTTGTAGACGGCCAGGCGCTCGGCTGCCGTGCGCAGATCCTGACTCGAGAGCGCAGCGAACAGCGGTGGGGAGAAGTGCTCGACGGAGATCGCCTCGCCGATCGCGACGGCCGCCTCCGCCGCGGTGCCGAGACGCTCCGCCTCGTCGGCGATCGCCGCCCAGAAGCGGTAGTAGTCCGCGGTGTCGAGCTCGGTCGCTCCACGCGAAAGCAGATCCCCGGGCAGGCTCGCGCGACGGAGGACGAGGGCGGGGGAGATGTCGAGATCGCGCAGGAGCACGGCGATGCTCGGATCGAGATCGAATCGGGTTCCGGCCATGGTCGAAGCGTAGCCGAGAACGCAGCGCGGACCACCGGTACTGCACGCCAGTCCACCCGCAAAGGACGCCAGGCGATCGTGGCGCGATCGGCAAGCACCTCGGCGTGCTCTGCTGGTCACACGGCATGCTGTGACATCTAATGTCGATGGTGTCATCACGAATCCGGTGAGGACCACTCACCGGATTCGCCCCCGAGCACCACCCTGTTGAAAGGTCACCAACATGAAGGCAGCAGTCATTCCCGAACTCAACGGCACCTGGGAGCTGCGGGAGGTTCCCACCCCGACCGCCGCACCCGGTCAGGTCCTCATCAAGGTCCACGCCACCGGCATCTGCTTCACCGACATCTGGACGACGCGCGGTGCCGCCGGCGATCTGTTCCCCAACACCCCGGGACACGAAGTCGTCGGCGAGATCGTCGAGGTCGGCGAGGGCGTCACCGGCCGCAAGGTCGGCGACCGGGTCGGCACCACGTGGGTGCAGTCGACGTGCGGACGGTGCGACTACTGCCGCGAGAACCTGCCGCTGTCCGGCCAGGCCGCGGTCAACTGCCCGAATGCCCGGCTCACCGGGTTCACCACCCAGGGCGGACACGCCGAGTACATCGCGGCCACCGCGACCGGCACCGTGCTCATCCCCGACGGACTGTCCTATGAGGAGGCCGCACCGATCTTCTGCGCCGGGTACACCGTGTGGAGCGGACTGCGCGCGGCTGATCCTCAGCCGGGCGAGACGATCGCCGTCGTCGGGATCGGCGGTCTCGGTCACCTTGCGGTCCAGTATGCGAAGGCAGCCGGCTTCAGGACGATCGCGGTGACCCACTCGCCGGACAAGCATGACCTGGCCCGCGACCTCGGCGCTGATCTCGTCGTCGCCGACGGCGCGGAGCTCCAGGCGGCAGGCGGCGCCGATGTCCTGCTTCTGAGCTCGAATTCCTACGAGTCCGGCAGGGACGCGTTCAAGGGCCTGCGGCACGACGGTCGTGCAGTTCTCGTCGGTCTCGACCCGTTCGACGACTTCACGATCCCGACCGAGCCGCAGCCGTTCTTCGCGCAGCGTCAGAAGGTCATCGGCGCCACGCACAACGGGCTCAACTACCTCACCGAAGCACTCGAGATCGCGGCATCGGGCAAGGTGAAGCCGATGATCGAGGTCTTCGACAAGGAGGACATCACCGAGGCGGTCGCCAAGGTCACCGCCGGTGACGTCCGCTTCCGCGCCGTCGTCACCTACTGAGTGCTCTTCGGCTCCGACTGGTCTGCCATGCGCCGCCCCCGCCTCGACGGGGACCGGCGCGGTGCCGCGCCACCGGGCGATGAGCGTCATCAGCTGGTAGATGACGATCGCCGAGGCGGTGCCCAGGGCGATCCCGGCGAACTCGAGTCCGGCCGGGGTCCACGTGAAGTTCGCGATCGCGACGATGAGGGACACCGCTGCGGTGTTGAGGTTGATCGGATTGGCGAAGTCGACCCGGTTCTCCACCCAGATGCGCACCCCGAGGAGGCCGATCATCCCGTAGAGCACGGTCGCTGCCCCGCCGAGCACACCGGGTGGGATCGTCGCGATGATCTCCCCGAACTTCGGCAGCAGACTGAGGATGAGGGCGATGATCGCGGCACAGAAGTACGCGGCCGTCGAGTAGATCTTCGTCGCGGCCATGACGCCGATGTTCTCCGCGTACGTCGTCGTGCCCGATCCGCCGCCGGCCCCGGCGAGCGTCGTGGCGAGTCCGTCGGCGAAGAGGGCCCGGCCGGTGAGTCCGTCGAGATCGCGGCCGGTCATCGCGGCCACGGACTTCACATGCCCGATGTTCTCGGCGACGAGGACGAGGACGACGGGCAGGAAGAGTCCGAGGTACCCGAGATCGAAGGCCGGGGCGTGGAAGGTCGGCAGGCCGATCCAGGCGGCGGAGGACACGGTGGAGAAGTTCACTTCCCCCTGGACGAGTGCCGCACCGTAGCCGACGAGCACGCCGATGAGGATCGACAGCCGCCCGAGCATGCCCTTGAAGAGCACGGAGGAGACGACGATGACGGCGATCGTGATGACTGCGGTGAGCGGCGCCTGCTGCACCCACCCCCAGGCGGCGGGGGCGAGGTTGAGGCCGATGAGGGCGACGATCGCACCGGTGACGACCGGCGGCATCGTCACCTCGATCCACCGCACCCCGGCGAAGTGGACGACGATGCCGACAAGCGCCAGGGTCACCCCGACGGAGATGATCCCGCCCTGGGCGAGCGCCATCGCCTGCGAGTCGAGCCGCTCCCCGGAGGTCGCCGCGAAGCCGGTGACCGCCCCGACGGGGGCGAGCAGGCCGAACGACGAGCCGAGGTAGGACGGCATCATCCCCTTCGTGATGAGGAGGAAGAGAAGCGTGCCGATCGCGGTGAAGAAGAGCGTCGTCGACGGCGGGAAGCCTGTGAGCAGAGGGACGAGGAACGTCGCCCCGAACATCGCGACGACGTGCTGGGCGCCGATCCCGATCGTCCGTGGCCAGCTCAGCCGCTCCTCGGGAAGCACGATCTCCCCGGGACGGATCGTCCTGCCGTCACCGTGGAGGCTCCACTGCCATCTGGCGGTCGTGTCCACCTCGTGTTCCCTTCCGTCGACTCCGGACCCTCACCGGGTCCCAGTGCAGTGTATGCGCGCCGAGGCGGCTGTGCACGAGAGGGGTCATGTCTCCCGCAGCGATCGCTTGAGGATCTTGCCGGCGGAGTTCTTCGGCAGCTCGGCGACGAACGTCACCCGCTTGGGCACCTTGAAGCCGGCGAGACGGTCCCGGACATGGGCGATGACATCCGCCTCGGCGATCTCACCGGCATCGTCGCGGAGAACGACGAAGGCACTGATCGCCTCGATCCACTTCTCGTCGGCGATGCCGACGACGGCGACCTCGGCGACTCCGGGCATCGCGAAGATCGCATCTTCGACCTGCCGGCTGGCCACGAGCACCCCGCCGGTGTTGATGACGTCCTTGACGCGGTCGACGACCTCGACGTAGCCGTCGGCATCCATCCGCACGAGGTCACCGGAGTGGAACCACTGGCCGTCGAAGGCGGCGTCGGTCGCCTCGGGCCTGTCCCAGTAGCCCTCGCACAGCTGCGGCGACCGGTAGAGGATCTCTCCGAGCTCACCGGGGCCGACCTCCTCACCGGCGGCGTCGACGACCCGCGTCTCGACGAAGAGGACGGCGCGTCCGGCCGAGCCGGGGTGGGCGTCGTGCTCCTCGGGGCGGAGCACCGTGCACAGCGGACCCATCTCGGACTGGCCGAAGCAGTTGTAGAACCCGAGCCCGGGCAGCCGGGTGCGCAGCTTCTCGAGCACCGGGCCGGGCATGATCGACGCCCCGTAATAGGCCTTCTCGAGGCTGTCGAGGTTCCTCGTCTCAAGGCCGGGACTGTTCGCGAGCGCCACCCACACGGTGGGGGCGGCGAAGAAGGAGTTGATCCGCCGCGACTCGAAGAGAGCGAGCAGGTCGTCCGGGACGGGGGCGGTGACGATGATGTTGTGGGCGCCGACGGCGAGCAGCGGGAGGAGGAAGACGTGCATCTGCGCCGAATGGTAGAGCGGCAGCGCATGGACGACCCGGTCGGTGCCGGCGAAGTCGAGGCTCGTCAGGCACGAGAGGTATTCGTGGACGAGCGCGCGGTGCGTCATGACCGCGCCCTTCGGCGCCGAGGTGGTCCCCGAGGTGTAGAGCAGCTGCGCGACATCCGTGTCAGCGACGTCGAACTCGCCCTCTCCGGCCGGGGCGATGTCCGGCGCCGAGGCGGGACCGAGGAAGTCGTCGAACCCGACGAGACGGGCGCTGCCGCCATGGGCGGTGGCGGAGACCGCCTCGGCGAGGTCGGAGTCGGCGACGACGATCCCGGCCCCGGAGTTGGCGAGGATGTAGTCGAGCTCGTCCCCGGTGAGCTGGAAGTTCACGGGCACGTGGATGAATCCGGCACGGGCGCACGCGAGATAGACGAGGGCGTAGAGGTCCGAGTTCCGGCCGTAGGCGGCGATCCGGTCGCCTGGACCGGCCCCGAGGCGGCGGAGTTCACGGGCGATCGCGGTGACCGCGGAATCGAACTCGGCATAGGACCATGTGCGGTCGCCGAACTCGACGGCGGTCCGGGAGCCGAAGCGGTCGGCGCTGCGCCGGATGAGATCGGCGACGGTGGAGGAGACGGGCTGCAGGGACGACGTCGTCGTCGACGCGGTAGAGGTCATGGGGCCAATCTAGCGGCGACGCCTCGGCAAGTGAACAGATCGGGCTCTCCGGTGCCAGGGCCGGGCCGACTCCGGCCGATGGCAGGCGGACCGGCCCGACCGGGGGCGGTGCGTGCGCTCCACCGCCCGGGATGAGTGCCGGTGACGATGCATTAGTGTGGGCGTATGAGATATCCGACGGTCAGCGAATGTGTGGACGTCTTCGACTCCCTGTGGCCGCCGTCCCTGGCCGAGGACTGGGACACCGTCGTCTCGCGGTCGGGGATCCCGATGCCGAGGTGCGCTCGATCCTCCTCGCCCTCGATCCCACCGATGCCGTCATCGCCGAGGCGGTCGTCCTCGGCGCGGACCTGCTCTTCACCCATCATCCGCTCATGCTGCGCCCGGTCTCCTCGGTGAGCGCGGGCACCCTCAAGGGCGGGGCCGTCCACACGCTCATCACGAACGCCATCGCCCAGTTCAACGCGCACACCAATGCCGACTCCGCCGTCGGGGGAGTCTCGGACGTCCTCATCGACCTCATCGGCGTCCCCGACTCCTCACCGCTCGTCCCCGACCCCGCGGATCCGGCACGCGGCATCGGTCGGGTGGGCGACCTCGGCGAGCCGACGACGGTCCGCGACATCGCCCGGACCCTGGCCGGTCGACTGCCGCGGACGACGACCGGTGTGCGCATCGCCGGTGACCCCGCCGCCGAGGTGACCCGGGTCGCCGTGTGCGGGGGAGCGGGGGACTCCCTCTTCGACGCCGTGCGCACCAGCGGTGCCGACGTCTACGTCACCGCCGATCTCCGCCATCATCCGGCGACCGAGGCCCTCGACACCGGCAATCGCGGCGACGCCCGCCCCCAGCTCATCGACGTCTCGCATTGGGCCTCGGAGGCGGTGTGGCTGGCGGTCGCCGCCGAGGCGCTCGACGCCGAGTTCGCCGCCCGCGGACTCTCCGTCGCCCTCCAGGCCTCCGCCGTCAACACCGACCCCTGGGTCGAACGCTACTGACCCCTGCCCTCGATGCTCTAGGACATGACCATGCAGCTCACCGCCGATCAGCGCACCCGTCTCGAGGAGCTCATCGAGCTCACGGCGAAGTCACGGGCCCTGCGCCACGAACACGAGAACCCCGCCGAGGGGCCGAAGCTGCAGGAGCTCATCGAGCGGCACAAGGCGCTGAGTGCGGAGAAGGCGGCCGCCGCCGAGGTGACCGCCGGGCTCGAGAGCGAGACCGCCGAGCTCACCGCCGCGATCGACAAGCAGACGGCGCAGATTGCGAAGAAGACGACCGAGCTCAACGACGGCACGGGGCTGACGAGCCGCGACCTCGTCCACCTGCAGGAGGAGATCGCCGCCCACGAGGCGAAGGTCGCCGAATTCGAGGACACGGAGCTCGCGACGATGGAGCGACTCGAAACCGCGCAGGCCGAGCTGGCGGACATCGAATCCCGCATCGCCGAGGTCACGGAGCAGGGACGGACGACCCAGACGGCGATCAAGGAGCGCAAGGCGGCGCTGGCCGAGGACATGGACGAGCTCGGCAGTCAGGAGTCCCAGCTCAAGGCCGACCTGCCGCCGGACCTCGTGCGCCGGTTCGAGGGCAACGTCGCCCAGGGCGGGCCGGGCGCGGCGATCATCGCCGGCCCCAACTGCCAGGCCTGCGGTCAGGAGATCAGCGGCGCCACGTGGCACCAGTGGCTGAGCGAGGACCCGAACGAGGTCCACACCTGCGAGGAGTGCGAAGCGGTCCTGCTCCGCCGCGCGTGAAGCCGAGGGCTCAGTCGCGCAGGACGATCGTCAGTCCCGCCGGTCGGGTGGCGGTCGCCTCGGCGAATTCCACCTCATAGTGCTCTGCGGCGCGGGTGACGAGTGCGTCGATGCTCTCCGGCAGCGGGCGTTCGTCACGGAGCAGGCGGCCGACGAACTCGCCCCGGTAGAACTTCGCCCAGTGGGAGACGACGCTGCGCTTGTCCCCGGTCGCCTTGATGGCCCCGAGCGTGACGACCTGCCCGTGGGGACCCGGCCACGCCGACCGGTAGTCGCTCGAGCGGCAGTCGAGGATGACCTCGGCGTCAGCGACGGTGAAGGACTTCGCGAGGATCGGCTTCCACCACGAGGACAGCCGGCCGAGCTGGCCGAGGTCGGTCTTCATCGCCAAGCGATACGCGGGGATCGGGTCGAGGCCGCCGACCTGACCGAACACCGCGGAGAACACGTGGACGTCGCGGAGGCGGTCAGCGAACGCCGCATCGGACTCGGCGAGGGCGACGAGATCGGCCGCGCCCATCGCCTCGAAGAGGACGCCGGTGTAGGTGAGCAGGGCGGGAGCGCACGGCTGCTCGTCGATGGTGACGTTGCGGGCGACCTCCTCGGCGAGTGACTTGCCGACGCCGAGGGCGGTGAGCGCGTCCTTGCGCTTCGAGGCCTTCTTCAGCGCTCCGAGCACCTGCCGTCGCTTGGCGGTGAGATCCGGGGACGACAGGGCGGCCAGGTCGAGCGGTGCCCCGGTCGCCGGTGGGGTCTTGCCTTCGGAGGGAGGGAGGAGGATCTTCACCCCACCATCGTAGGCGGCAGGGCTGACACGCCCCGACCCGGTCCGTGTTGCCTTGGTCACCACCGGGTGGGAGGTCGCCGTCGCCTGCTGCCGATCCGAGTAGACTGGTCGGTGAGGACAGGTCACCAGACGGCCGCGGCCTTCGGGCTGAGGAACGTCCGGGCTCCGCAGAGCAGGGATGGTGGGTAACACCCACCCGGGGCAACCCGCGGGCAAGTGCAACAGAGAGCAGACCGCCACGCGAGACGATGCACATCGTGTCGCGGGGTAAGGGTGAAACGGTGGTGTAAGAGACCACCAGAGTGCCGGGTGACCGGCGCTGCTGGGTAAACCCCATCCGGAGCAAGATCAGACAGACGGCGTTCGAGGCTGCTCGCCGAGCCGTCGGGTGGATTGCTTGAGGCCGTTGGCAACAGCGGTCCCAGATAGATGGCCGTCAGTCGAGAAGGGCAACCGACTCGATGACAGAACCCGGCGTATCGGTGGCCTGTCCTCCTCAGTCACCTCGTCACCCCGTCGAGTTGGGACCGCTCAGCTCTCGCCCTTCTTCACTCGCGCTTTGCCGTCGTTGACGGCGAGGATTGCGGCCCCGACGATGCCGGCGTTGTTGAACATCTTCGCCGGGCACATGAGCGCGCGGGTCTTGATGAGCGGCAGGAACTCATCGTGCTGCTTCGAGATGCCGCCGCCGACGATGATGAGGTCCGGGGCGACGAGCAGCTCGACCTGGGAGTAGTACTGCTGGAGGCGACCAGCCCACTCGTCGTATTCGAGTCCCTCGCGGACCTTGACCGATTCGGCCGCCTGCGTCTCGGCGTCGCGGCCATTCATCTCGATGTGGCCGAGCTCGGTATAGGGGACCAGCCGGCCCTGAGTGAACAGCGCGGTGCCGATGCCGGTGCCGAGCGTCGTCAGCAGCACGGTCTTCTTCCGGTACTTCCGGCCGGCGCCGAAGACCATCTCCGCGAGCCCCGCGGCATCGGCGTCGTTCATGATGAAGAACTTCCGGCCGACGTGCTCGCGGAGGATCGACTGGATGTTCGAGCCGATCCAGCTCTGATCGAGGTTCGCGGCGTAGTGGACCTCGTCGTCACGGACGACACCGGGGAACCCGCAGCCGAGGGGGAGCGCGTCGAGGGACGACCGGTCGTCGACGACCTCGAGTTCGAGGGCACGCTCGACGAGGAGCTCGACCACCTCGGCGATGGCATCGGCGACCGCCACCGGCGTGCTCGGCTTCGGGGTGAGGACCCGGACCCGCTTGAACGCGAGCTGACCGGTCGCCGTGTCGACGAGCGCGGCTTTGATGCCCGTGCCGCCGATGTCGATGCCGATCGCGAAACGGGCGGGGGAGTCGTCAGTCATGCGTGTCCTTGGGGCTCGGGCCTCCGGCGATCGCCGTGTCCGGATCGGGGAGGGTGAGGATGTCGGCACCGGTGTCGGTGACGACGATGGTGTGCTCGAACTGGGCGGAGCGCTTCCGGTCCTTCGTCACGACCGTCCACGAGTCGTCCCAGACGTCCCAGGCCTCGGTGCCGAGGTTGAGCATCGGCTCGATCGTGAAGATCATGCCCGGCTCCATCACCTCGGCGTGGGCCGGGGCGGCGTCGTAATGGGGGACGATGAGCCCGGAATGGAACTCCCGTCCGACCCCGTGCCCGCTGTAGTCGCGGACGACGCCGTAGCCGAAGCGCTGCGCGTACTTCTCGATGACGCGGCCGATGATGTTGATCTCCCGACCGGGCCGCACCGCCTTGATGCCGCGCATCGTCGCCTCCCACGTCCGCTCGATGAGCAGACGGGACTCCTCGTCGATGTCACCGACGGCGAAGGTGAAGTTCGTGTCTCCGTGCATGCCGCCGATGAACGCGGTGATGTCGACGTTGACGATGTCGCCGTCGACGAGCTCGGTGGAATCGGGGATCCCGTGGCAGATGACCTCGTTGACCGAGGTGCACACCGACTTCGGGAACCCGCGGTAGCCGAGCGTCGACGGGTAGGCGCCGTGGTCGGCCATGTACTCGTGGGCCACCCGGTCGATCTCATCCGTCGTCACTCCGGGGGCGATGATCTCGCCGACCGCGGCCAGCGCGTTCGCGGCGATCGTCCCGGCGGTGCGGACGCGCTCGATCTCCTCCGGCGTGTAGTGGTTGCCGCCGCGGCCCTCATCGGCATCGGCGCGACCGACGTATTCGGGGCGGGTGATCGAAGCGGGGACCCGACGTTCGGGAGAGAGCGTTCCGGGCGTGATGAGGCGAGGCTGGACAGTCATGATGGTCACGATTCTAGAGCCCCGGCGTGTCGATATTCCACCGCGCACCCGCACCCGTGACCCCGGGTGGAGGCGCAGAAGCATAGACTCGAGGGTGAGCAATGACGACGGAATCGACGCAGGAGGTGTGATGAGCGAGCGTTCGGATGTGTCCGGTGGGGAGTTCTCCGGGCTGAGCGAGGTGGTGAGCCTGACGAGCGCCCCTCAGCAGATCGCCGACCACATCCTCTCCGGCATCGCCGTGGGAGCCCTGCCGGAGGGCACCCTGCTGCCCGGCGAACGGGCCCTGGCCGCTGACCTGCAGGTGTCGCGCTCGAGTGTCCGGGCGGCTCTCGAGCGGCTCGAGCGCCTCGGAGTCGTCGAACGGCGCCGAGGCCGCGGCGGCGGCACTTTCGTCGCCAACGTCGAACCGGCCACTCTGGCCCCCATGGCCGGACGCATCGAGGAGTTCTACGCCGAGCGCAAGAACCTCCTCGACGCCCGCGCCGTGTTCCAGAACGGTCTGGCCGCCACGGCGGCGACGCGGCGGACGGAGGACGAGCTCGCCGAACTCCGGGAGCTCGCCGCGGTGTACTCCGAACGCGCCGAGGCGGCCGCCGCTCGGACGGCCGATGCGCGGTTCCATTTCGCCATCGCCCGGGCCGGGCACAATCCCGAACTCGTCCGCATGGCCATCGACATCGACACCCGGATCAACGCCGGCTTCCGTCACGACCCGTTCTCGCATGAGCTCTTCGACCGTGCGGTCATCGACCATGCCGCGATCGTCGAGGCGATCGCCAACGGGGACGCCGAGGCGGCCGGGCGGCTGTGCGAAGAGCACTTCCGCTCGACGACGATGCCCGACCAGGGCTGACCGCGCCGACTGAGGTCCGCCGACATCCTCTGGGTGCCGCCGGACCTCCGCGGGGCGCCGCGGAGTGCGCCGCCGGACCTCCGTGGGGCACTGCCGACAACCTCGGGGCGCTGCCGGGACTACGCGGAGCGCCGCGGACAACCTCGGGGTGCAAGAACACCCCGGCGCTCGACGCACACCCCTGCGCTCGACACACACCTCTGAGCACAGCGAAAGGAACCCGCAGCTCCATACCCACCGCGTGCACGGGGAGGGTGTGGAGCCGAGGGTGCCTTTCGCGACAACCGCCGCCGGACCGCGCGCCGCTGTCAGGCCCGCGCGAGGCCCGACGCTGTCGCGAGCGGCCTTCGCCGAACCGTCATCGGCGCGCAGCCTGCGGCGAACGCTCAGCTAGCGACCGCTCAGTCGGCGACCGCTCAGTCGGCGACCGCTCAGTCGGCGACCGCTCAGTCGGCGAACGCTCAGTTGGCGAGTGCGTGCTCGACGGAGACGGCCTCGAGGCCGAACGCCTCGGCGACGTTGTCATTGGTGACGTGACCGTTGTGGACGTTGAGTCCGCGGGCGAGGCCGGCGTCGTTCGACAGCGCCTTGTGCCAGCCCTGGTCTGCGAGCTTGACGGCGAAGGGCAGGGTCGCGTTCGTCAGGGCCGCGGTCGCGGTGTTCGGCACGGCGCCGGGCATGTTCGCCACGCAGTAGAAGATCGACTGGTGGACGACGTAGGTCGGGTCGTCGTGCGTCGTCGGGTGCGAGCCTTCGAAGCAGCCGCCCTGGTCGATGGCGATGTCGACGAGCACCGAGCCGGGCTTCATGCCGGCGACCATCTCGTCGGTGACGAGCTTGGGAGCCTTCTTGCCGGGGATGAGGACCGAGCCGATGACGAGGTCGGCGGTCGAGAGCGACTTCGTGATCTCGTACTTGTTCGACACCTTCGTCGCGATCGCTCCGCCGAAGGTCTCGTCGATCTGGCGCAGACGCGGGATGTTGATGTCGATGACCTCGACGTTGGCGCCGAGTCCGAGGGCCATGCGCGCGGCGTTCGTGCCGGCCACACCGGCGCCGATGACGACGACATTGGTCTTGTCGGTGCCGGGGACGCCGGAGAGGAGCACGCCGCGGCCGCCTTCGGCCTTGAGCAGGCTGTGGGCGCCGACCTGCGTCGAGAGACGTCCGGCGATCTCGCTCATCGGCGCGAGCAGCGGCAGGCCGCCGCCGTCGGGCTGGACGGTCTCGTAGGCGATCGCCGTGGTGCCGGCCTCCATGAGCGCCTTCGTCAGCGCTTCGTCGGCGGCGAGGTGGAGGTAGGTGAAGAGGATGAGGTCCTGGCGGAGGAAGCCGTACTCGGAGGCGATGGGCTCCTTGACCTTGAGGACCATGTCACCGGCGGCCCAGGTGGCGGCGGCGTCGGGGGCGATCTTCGCGCCGGCTGCGATGTACTCATCGTCGGTGATGAATGATCCTTCGCCGGCTCCGGCCTGGACGGTGACCTGGTGACCGCGGGAGACGAGCTCGTGGACGCCGGCGGCGGTGATGGCGACGCGGAACTCGTTGTTCTTGACCTCTGTGGGCACTGAGATGCGCATTGGGATTCCTTCTTTCATGGCGCCCCATGGGACGGGACAGATTCGGCTCTGCGGGGCAGCGACCGAGGGTACATCTCACTCTAAGCTCGTGAAGGTTCGCGAGGCAAACCTTTACGTGCCCATTTCGTCATCAATCTTGCGGAATCGGTTGTCCACCATGCGAAAGAATGGGGAAATCCGCGGAACTGGTACCACCTCGAGGCATCCTCGGTGGACCCCTCGCAGCCGCCGGGGCACTCCGGGGAACCGGCAACGGTCACCGGCCGACACCTCGGCGAACTCCCTGTCAGGAGGCCCGCGAACCGGTAAGCTGGCCGGTGTCAGGGCATCATCTCACCGACGACGAAAGGCCTGTCATGGGACTGTTCAAGGATATCGACGAAGCGAACTCGAAGTGGTACTTCAACACCGCGACCGGTGAGGTCGAGCAGGGGCTCGTCAGCGATTGGACCCACCGCATGGGCCCCTACGACACCGAGGCAGAGGCCCGCGACGCCCTCGAGCAGGCGAAGAAGCGCAACGAGGAGTGGAACGAAGCTGACGAGAAGTGGAACGGCTGATCGATGTCGAAGCAGGAAGAGTTCGTCCTCCGCACCGTCGAGGACCGTGACGTCCGGTTCATCCGGCTGTGGTTCACCGACGTCCTCGGCGGGCTGAAGTCCGTGGCCGTCGTCCCCGCCGAACTCGAAGGCGCGTTCTCCGAGGGCATCGGCTTCGACGGGTCGGCGGTCGAGGGGCTCTCCCGGGTCTATGAGGCCGATATGGTCCTCAAGCCCGATCCGTCGACGTTCTCCCTGCTGCCGTGGCGCGGGGAGACGGAGCCGACGGGCCGGATGTTCTGCGACATCCACGTGCCCGGCGGGGAACCGGCGAAGGCCGACCCTCGCTACGTCCTCAAGCGCACGCTGGAGAGCGCCGCGAAGAAGGGCTTCACCTTCTACGTCCACCCCGAGATGGAGTTCTACCTCTTCCGATCCGGCAACCTCGACCTCGGCAACGGCACGCTCGGCGCCCCGGTGCCCGTCGACACCGCCGGATACTTCGACCACGTCAACGGCGGGACCGCGAACGACTTCCGGCGCTCGGCGGTGACGATGCTCGAGGCGATGGGCCTCTCGGTCGAGTTCTCCCACCACGAGGCGGGTCCGGGACAGAACGAGATCGATCTGCGCTACGCCGATGCGCTGACGATGGCCGACAACATCATGACCTTCCGCTCGGTCATCAAGGAGGTCGCGATCGCCCAGGGCGTCTACGCCTCGTTCATGCCCAAGCCGCTCGCCGACCACCCGGGCAACGGCATGCACACCCACGTGTCCCTCTTCGAGGGGGAGAACAACGCGTTCTTCGAACCGGGTGCGACCTATCAGCTCTCGAAGATCGGACGCCAGTTCATCGCCGGTCTGCTCCACCACGCGGCGGAGATCACGGCCGTGACGAACCAGTTCGTCAACTCCTACAAGCGCCTGTGGACCGGTCACGAAGCCCCCTCCTACATCTGCTGGGGACACCGGAACCGGTCCGCGCTCGTGCGGGTCCCGCAGTACAACTCCGGCAAATCGTCCTCGGCCCGTGTCGAGTACCGCGGCCTCGACTCCTCGGCGAACCCGTACCTGTCCTACGCGCTGCTCCTCGCCGCCGGGCTCAAGGGGATCGAAGAGGACTACAAGCTGCCGGAGGAGGCCGAGGACAATGTCTGGCTGCTCTCGGACACCGAACGCCGGGCGATGGGCATCCGCGCCCTCCCCGCGAGCCTCGCCGAGGCGCTCGAGATCATGGAGGGCTCCGACCTCGTCGCCGAGACCCTCGGCGAAGAGGTCTTCGACTTCTTCCTCCGCAACAAGCGACAGGAATGGGACGGCTACCGCGCTCAGGTGACCCCGTACGAGCTCAGCAAGCACTTCTCGTCGATGTGATCCCATGGCGCGCCTGACCTCCCGCACCCCGGCGACGACCGCCTCGGCGAATCGCTTCCTCGGCGACATCGACGGCCTTCTCGGCCAGCCCCTGGCCACGGATTCCCGCTTCGTCGATCTCCTCGAGGCCACACCGGATCCGCACGCCGGCGCGCTCGGTCTCCTCCGGGTCCTCGAGGAGGCCGAGAAGGACGCTGAGAAGAATGCGGCGACCGACACCGACGTCCCGGGGCCGGAGACGACGACCGCCGAGGCGGGGGCGGGTTCATCCGCCGGCGCCGTGGCGAGGGAGGGTTCATCCGCCGGCGCCGAGGCGGCGGCGAGCGGGATCGAGCGTTTCGTGGACGCGGCCCGGGTCGACGGCACGGGCACGGTCGCCGAGGACGAGCTCGACCGGCCGATGCTCGCCCGCCTGCTCGGGGTCTTCGGCACCTCGGAGGCGATGGTCGACCACCTCGTGCGGCATCCGGATTCGCTGCCGCTGCTCCTCGAGCGCTCCCCGTACCTGATGATCTCGACCCCGCAGGCCTCGGCGAGTGCGCTGCGGGCGACCCTGCTCGAATCCGTCGGCGCCGATCCTGACTCCGACGCTCCGGTGGCCGCCCGGACGGGCAACGAGGGGATCGCGCGGATGCGGCGGGCCTACCGCGACGTGCTGCTGCGGCTCGTCGCCGATGACCTCTACTCCGATCAGCCCGAGCAGATCGTCGACCTCGTCACCGCGGTGCTCTCCGATCTCGCCGCCGCGGCGATCGAGACCGCCCAGGCGATCGCCCGGGCCGAACTCGACCCGGAGTCGACCGTGCGCATGGCGGTCATCGCGCTCGGCAAGACCGGGGCGCGGGAGCTCAACTACGTCTCCGACGTCGACGTCGTCTTCGTCCAGGACTCCGAGGCGACCGAGGAGCAGCGGACACTGGCCACCGAGGTGGCCCAGCGGATGCGCTCGATCCTCTCCGACCCCGGTGCCGAACCGGCCCTCTGGGAGCTCGACACCGCCCTGCGGCCCGAAGGCAAGGCCGGGGCGCTCGTGCGCACGCTCTCGGAGTTCGAGCACTACTACACCGACATCGCGAAGAACTGGGAGTTCCAGGCCCTCCTCAAGGCCCGGGCGGTCGCCGGCGACCCCGCGGTCGGCGCCGCGTTCACCGAGACCCTCTCACCGCTGGTCTGGGAGGCCGCCGGGCGGGAGGGCTTCATCGACGGCATCCGGGCGATGCGCCGTCGTGTCGTCGACCTCATCCCCGCCGCGGAGGCGCCGAGGCAGATCAAGCTCGGCCGCGGGGGACTGCGCGACGTCGAGTTCTCCGCGCAGCTCCTCCAGCTCGTCCACGGGCAGAGCGATGACGAGATCCGCTCGCCGAACACCCTGCGTGCCCTCGACGAGCTCGGGGAGCACGGGTACATCGGCCTCGACGACGCCCTCGTGTTCTCCTCGGCCTACCGGTTCATGCGCGTCGTCGAACACCGGGTGCAGATCCCGCGGATGCTGCGCAACGCCCTCATCCCCGACGACGAGGCGAAGCTGCGGACCCTCGCCCGCTCCGTCTTCCCCTCCGGCTCGCGCACCGGCACCCGGCTCGAGGAGAACCGGCGCGACTTCGCCAAACAGGTCACCCGGCTCCACGAGCAGATCTTCTACCGACCGATCCTCGACGCCGCCGTCGGCATCCACGGCGAGGTCGTCGACGCCCACCACCGCGGAACGAGCCTCAAGGCGGCCGCCGACCGCCTCCGCGCGTTCGGCTACCGCGACCCGCAGGGAGCGCTCGGCCACATCAAGTCCCTGACCACGGGGATGTCGCGCACCGCACTCGTCATCAAACAGGTGCTGCCGGCGCTCCTCGACTGGTTCTCCGACGGCGTCGACCCCGATGCGGCCCTGCTCTCCTTCCGCCGGCTCACCGATTCGCTCTCGTCCTCGGGCTGGTTCCTCAAGATGCTCCGCGACTCCGGGCTCGCCGCGAAGTCCGTCGCCGAGGTGCTCACGCTCTCCGGCTACGCCACCGAACTCCTCCTCCGCCAGCCGGCAGCGGTCGCGTGGCTCGACGACTACGCCAGTCTCGCCGCGCGCGATCAGCAGGTACTCGCCGCCGAGGTCGACGGCCTGCTCCACCGCCACGGCGCCGAGGCGATCACCCGGATCCGTGAGACCTACAGTCGCGAACTGCTGCGGATCGCACTGCGCGACGTCCTCGACGTCGGCGACCGCGCCGCGGTGCCCGGCGACCTCTCCGACCTCATGGACCTCACCGTCGACGCGCCCTGCGCGCCGTGCGCCTCGACCTCGACGACGCCTCGGTGCCGGAGTACGAGTTCGCCGTCGTCGCGATGGGACGGTGGGGCGGCCGGGAGATCGGGTACTTCTCCGATGCGGACGCGATGTTCGTCTACCGCGCGGTGTCCGACGACCTCGACGCCGAGGCCCGCGCGAAGCTCGCCAAGCACGTCACCAAGGTCGCCCTGCAGCTGAGCTCCCGGCTCAAGGCCAGCGAAGGCGCCCGCGGCATCGAGCTCGACGCGGATCTGCGACCCGAGGGGAAGAACGGTCCGCTCGTGCGCACGTTTGCCTCCTATGAGTCCTACTATGCGAAGTGGTCGCAGCCGTGGGAGGCCCAGGCCCTGCTGCGGGCGCGGCCGATGGCCGGCGACGCGGGGCTCAGGGACGACTTCACCGCGCTCATCGACCCGCTGCGCTACCCGGCGGAGATGCCGTCGAAGGCGCTCACCCAGGTCCGCACCCTCAAGGCGCGGATGGAGGACGAGCGGCTGCCGAAGGGAGCGGACAAACGCCGACACCTCAAGCTCGGCCGAGGCAGTCTCTCCGACGTCGAGTGGACGGTCCAGCTCCTCCAGCTCCAGCACGCCCACACGGTTCCCGGCCTCCGGACGACCTCGACGCTGGGTGCCCTCGACGTCGCTGCGCAGGAGGGCCTCATCCCCGTCGAGGACGCCGCTGAACTCGTCGCGGCCTGGCAGCTGGCGACGAATGTCCGCTCGGCCGTCATGCTCTTCCGCGGCCGCACCGCCGCAGCGCTGCCCGACGAGCACTCGGAGCTCGAGGCGACGGCGCGGCTGCTCGGCTATCCCGCCGGCGGGGTCGCGAGCTCGAAGACGACTACCTGCGGGCGACCCGTCACGCCCGCGCGGTCATGGAGCAGCGCTTCTACGGGTTCTGATCCGCCGCGGGCGCAGATCGAGTCGGGACCCGTGGTGCTGGGGTCAGCGAGGCGTGAACTCGAGTCCGAGCAGGGCGTTCTCGATGACCTCGGGCAGCGCCGGGTGGATCCAGTACTGGCCCCGAGCCACCTCGTCGGCGGGCTGATCGAAGGCCATCGCCTGGATGAGCGGCTGGATGATCATCGACGCCTCGGCCCCGACGATCTGCGCACCGAGGATGAGCCGGGAATCCCGGTCGGCGATGACCTTGACGATCCCGGGATCGTCGGCCATCGCCCACCCGTAGGCGACATCGGAGTACTGCTGGACCTTGACGGTGACGTCGTGTCCGGCCAGCCGGGCTTCGTCCTCGGTCATGCCCACGGTCGCGACCTGCGGGGAGGTGAAGACCGCAGCCGGCACGGCCTTGTGGCTGGTGCGCTCGAGCGCATCCTCCGCCGCGGCCCCGGGGGCTCCGGCGGCGACGTCGACGACGAGGTTGTCGCCGACGACCCGGGCCTCGTGGTTGGCCACGTGCTTGAGCTGGTGCTCGGAACTGATGTCGCCGAGGGCGAAGACCCCGGGGACGGGTTCTCCGCCGGCATAGACGCGTTGGAACGCGTCGACGACGAGCCTGCCGTCGGGGGTGAGATCGTAGCCGACCTCGGCGGCGTCGAGGCCAGCGGTGTTCGGGTGGCGACCGATGGCGATGAGGACGATGTCGGCGTCGACCGCGGCGGGAATGTCGACGTCGTCGACCCGACCGCTGGGCTCGAGGTCGATCGTCACCGGTGCGCCCTCCCCGTCGCCGAGGCGGAAGGCGGCAGGCTGGGCCCCGAGGATGACGTTGTGGTCGGCGGTGAAGATCGTCGTGAACTCCGCCGAGGCGGTGCCGTCGAGGTCCTGGAGCAGCCGGGGTCCGCGGGCGATGACGGTGACCTCGGTGCCGAAGCTTGCGAAGATGTGGGCGAACTCCATGGCGATGACGCCGGAGCCGACGATCGCCAGCCGCTTCGGCTGCTCCGGCAGACGCATGATCGAATTCGAGGTGACGATCGGGTAGCCCGGAGTGTCGACCCGCGCCGGATCGAGCCCGGGGGTGTCCGGGAGAGTGGGCGCGGCCCCGGCGGCGATGACGATCCGGTCCGCGGTGATCTCCTCACCCGAGGCGGTGACCACGGTCTTCTCATCGACGAAGCGGACGTGCTCGGGGATGACGGTGTTGTTCGGCTGACGATCGCCCGACCTGTACTCCCGACCGCCGGCCTCGATCGCGTCGACGCGGGAGAAGATGCGCTCCTGCAGAGCCGACCAGTCGACGCCCTCGAACGCGGCCTCGACGTCGTAGCGACGGGCGTGTGCGGCCTCCTCCGCGATGGTGGCCGGATAGACGAACATCTTCGTCGGGATGCACCCGACATTGAGGCACGTGCCCCCGAAATGCCATTCCTCGGCGATCGCGGTCTTCAGTCCCGCGAACCTCTTGTCGAGGAACATGTTCCCCGAGCCCGTGCCGATGAGCAGCAGATCGTAATGCGTCATAGTCCGTCCTCGCAGATGGTGATGTCGATGCCGTGCGCCCGCGCGAGAGG
Source organism: Brevibacterium sp. LAARM2_SD2 (assembly GCF_057364785.1). NCBI lineage: Bacteria > Bacillati > Actinomycetota > Actinomycetes > Micrococcales > Brevibacteriaceae > Brevibacterium > Brevibacterium sp. LAARM2_SD2. The sequence continues at coordinate 46,107 of NZ_JBNFOM010000002.1, forward strand.
GTTCCGGCAGGAACGCAGCGGGGGCGCCACCGGAGAAACCGGTGACGCCCCCACTGTATTCCCTGCGAGCCGATTCCCTGGGGAATGGTCCGCCGGTCGGGTCAGATCGAGTAGTAGAGCTCGAACTCGGTCGGAGTCGGACGCAGACGCGCGACGTCGATCTCGTTCTCGCGCTTGATCCTGATCCACGTCTCGATGAGGTCAGGGGTGAAGACGTCACCGGCGGTGAGGAAGTCGTGATCCTTCTCGAGCTCGTCGAGCGCCTCGTCGAGGGAGGCCGGGACGAGCTTGATGTCCTTGGCCTCCTCCGGGGGCAGCTCGTAGAGGTCCTTGTCGATCGGCTCCGGCGGTTCGATCCGGTTGCGGATGCCGTCGAGTCCGGCCATGAGCTGCGCGGAGAACGCGAGATAGGGGTTGCTCGACGGGTCGGGCACACGGAACTCGAGGCGCTTGGCCTTCGGCGAGGAGCCGGTCACCGGGATGCGGATGGCGGCCGAGCGGTTGCGCGCCGAGTAGACGAGGTTGACGGGCGCCTCGTAGCCGGGCACGAGCCGGCGGTAGGAGTTGATCGTCGGGTTCGTGAACGCGAGGACGGCGCCGGCGTGCTCGATGAGGCCGCCGATGTACCAGCGGGCGAGGTCGGAGAGACCCGCGTAGCCGTTCTCGTCGTAGAACAGCGGTTCACCGTTCTTCCACAGCGACTGGTGGCAGTGCATGCCCGACCCGTTGTCGCCGAAGAGGGGCTTGGGCATGAAGGTGACGGTCTTGCCGTACTCGTCGGCGGTGTTCTTCACGACGTACTTGAAGTCGAGGAGCTGGTCAGCGGCGTGCTGGAGGGTGTTGAACTTGTAGTTGATCTCCTGCTGCCCGGCCGTGCCGACCTCGTGGTGGGCGCGCTCCATCTCGAAGCCGATCTCCTCGAGCGTCATCGACATCTCGTCGCGGATGTCGGCGAACTTGTCCTGCGGGGAGACGGGGAAGTAGCCGCCCTTGTAGGGCGTCTTGTAGCCGAGGTTGCCCTCGGGCTCCTGCGCGCCGGTGTTCCACGCCGCTTCGATCGAGTTGACCTCGTAGAAGCTGTGGCCGGGGGTGTTCTGGTAGCGGATCGAGTCGAACATGTAGAACTCGGCCTCGGCGCCGTAGTAGACGGTGTCGGCGATGCCGGTGCTCTGCAGGTACTTCTCCGCCTTCGCCGCAACCTGGCGGGGGTCACGGGAGTAGGGCTCGTCGGTGAAGGGGTCGACGATCGAGTGCGTGACGACGAGCGTCTTCGCCTCCCGGTAGGGGTCGATGAACGCCGAGGCGACATCGGCGAGGAGCTTCATGTCAGATTCGTGGATGCCCTGGAAGCCTGTGATCGAGGACCCGTCGAAGAGGAGACCTTCGGTGATCTCATCCACACCGTACGAGGCGGCGGGAAGGTTGAAGTGCTGGACGACACCGGGCAGGTCGCAGAAGCGGACATCGACGAAACGCACGTCGTTCTCCGCGATGTAGTTGACGAGTTCTTCAGCAGACGAGAACACTTAGGTCTCCTAGTTAGACGTATGGTCGGTTCTTCGTGACCGAGATCCATCCTAGTTCGTGCTCGGTGAAGCCGTGATGACAGTCATGTTTCGGGGATGTTTCCTGATGATTCACTCAGGGACGACTTCGGTACCCTGGGGGAGTGATCAATCGCGACGACCTCGGGTCCTGGCTGCAGGGACCACAGACCAGCCGAGACGAGGGTGACTGGCCCGGACGCCGACTCGGCCTCCCGGAGACCGGCCGCCATGCGGTGGCACCGGCGTGGAAGCGCCTGCTCGCCCTCATGGTCGACTGGTTCATGTGCCTGGCGATCGCCGGTCTCTTCGACTCGACCAACCCGTTCCTCGCCCCGGGCATCTTCCTCCTGGCGAACATCCTCCTCGTCTCGACCCTCGGCTACACCGTCGGCCATCGGATCTTCGGGATCGAGGTGCGCCGCCTCGACGGCCGCGTCCCGGGATTCGTGCCCGCCCTCATCCGGTCTGTCCTCGTCGTCCTCGTCATTCCCGCGCTCATCTTCGACCGCGACCACCGCGGTCTCCACGACCTCGCGGCGAAGACGGTGATCCTCCGCCGCTGAGCAGACGGCAGGCGAGAACGACAGCGGCCCCGTCACCAGGATTCCGGTGACGGGGCCGCTGTCGTTCTCGGGAGCGCCGATCAGCGTCCGCGCATCGCCTTGTGGTTGGGGCGCGCCTTGTTCGGGTCGATGCCCTTGGGGATCGGCGGACGCGTGCCCTGGGTGCCCAGGGCGGAGAGGCGGTTGCGCACGGCGAGCACCTCGGCGCGATTGAGCTTGCGGGGCAGCTTGTGGACGGTCGAGACGACCTGCTTCATCTGCAGCTGGCCGTCCTCATTGCCGCCCTGGAGGGTGTGGACGGGGACGTTGGGGAGGATGCGCTCGTGGCGCTTCTTCTCCTTGGCGAGCAGCTTCGCGCTGCGGGCCTTCGGTCCCTCACTGAGCAGCACGACACCGGACCGACCCGTCGAGCGGAACACGAGGTCGCGGCTCTTCGGGTCGATGGCGATCGGCTTCTCGTCCATGAGGTAGCCGCGACGCGCGGTGTTGAGGACCGCGCCGAAGGCACCGGGCTGGCCCTCCATCTGCGCGAACGCCGCGGTCTCAGCGAAGCGGCCGAGCATGAACATGCCGAGCAGCAGACCGACCATGAGACCGAGGATCGTCGTGAACACGGCCCCGCCGAAGACGAGTCCGGCGAGCAGGCCGAGGAGCGTGAAGCCCACGACAGCGGCTGCCAGGAGCCACGGGGTCGCCTTGTTGTGCTTCGCGGCGAGCTCGTAGACCTGACGCATCTGCGCCAGACGGCCCGGCTTCTTGTTCGGATCCTTCGGCTTGCGACGGAACAGTCCCTTGCGCGGTTCTTCGCTCATTCTCTCACTTGCTCTTGACGGGCCGACGGGTCCCGAGGACAGGCCCGCGGAACCACTCATTGCTCAGCAGACAAGTCTACCTCTTCGCCTGCGCCGAACATATCCACAACGGCCTGCGCCTCCTGCTTGGCCGGGGTGTGCTTGTCGAGATGCGCGAGGTGGGCGGGGATCTCCTCGCCGCGGTGGCGCATCGCCGTGGCCCAGAGGCGACCGGCGCGGTACGACGAGCGCACGAGCGGACCGGACATGACTCCGAGGAACCCGATCTCCTCGGCGGCGTCGCGGAGCATGACGAAGTCGGCGGGCTTGACCCAGCGGGTGACGGGATGGTGGCGCGGGGACGGGCGCAGGTACTGGGTGATCGTGATGAGGTCGCACCCGGCGTCGTGGAGGTCCTGGAGTGCGGAGATGATCTCGTCGTTCGTCTCGCCCATGCCGAGGATGAGGTTCGACTTCGTGATGAGTCCGGCCTCGCGGGCCTGGGTGATCACCGACAGGGAGCGCTCGTAGCGGAAGGCCGGGCGGATCCGCTTGAAGATGCGCGGCACCGTCTCGACATTGTGGGCGAGCACCTCCGGCCGGAGGAGAACACCTCGGCGAGCTGGTCGGGCTTCGCGTTGAAGTCGGGGATGAGGAGTTCGACCCCGGTGCCGCGGCCGTCGACGTAGTCGAGGTCGTGGATCTGGCGGACCGTCTCGGCGTAGAGCCACGCACCGCCGTCGGGCAGGTCGTCGCGGGCCACGCCGGTGATCGTCGAGTAGCGCAGGCCCATCTCGCCCACCGAGGCGGCGACGCGGCGCGGCTCGTCGGCGTCGAAGTCGGCGGGGCGGCCGGTGTCGATCTGACAGAAGTCGCAGCGGCGGGTGCACTGCTCACCGCCGATGAGGAAGGTCGCCTCGCGGTCCTCCCAGCATTCGAAGATGTTCGGGCAGCCGGCCTCCTCGCAGACGGTGTGGAGGTCCTGTTTGCGCACGAGGGACTTCAGGGAGGTGTACTCCGGTCCGATGTGGGCCTTCGCCTTGATCCAGGCCGGCTTCTCCTCGATCGGCGTCTCCGAGTTCCGTGCCTCGACACGGAGCATGCGGCGGCCTTCGGGTGCGATCGTCACGTCGGTTCTCCTAAGCGGTGATGGTCTCGTGCAGGATCTCGTCGAGCCGGGGGGCGACCTCTTCGGGCGTCACGGTCCGGCCGAGTTCGGCACTGATGGTGGTCGTGTCGGCATCGGTGATGCCGCAGGCGATGATCGATTCGTAGGCGCCGAGGTCGTTGCTGCAGTTGAGGGCGAGACCGTGCATCGTCACGCCGTCGTGGATGCGGATGCCGATCGCCCCGATCTTGCGGTCACGGCGGGCGCCGTCGCCGAGGATCCACACGCCCGCGCGGCCCTCGATCGTCGTGGCCTCGATGCCGTACTCGCTGAGCAGGCGGATCATCGAATCCTCGAGCTGAGCGACGAAGAGGCGGACCTCTTTGGGATCGTTGAGCCGGTAGATGAAGTAGGCGACGAGCTGACCCGGGCCGTGCCAGGTGATCTTGCCGCCGCGGTCGACGTCGATGACCTCGGTGCCATCGGTCGGGCGTTCGTGGTCCTCCGTGCGCTTGCCGGCAGTGTAGACCGGGGGGTGTTCGAGGAGCAGGATCGTCGACTCCCTGTTCCCGGCGAGCACGTCTTCGTGATACTTCTTCTGCAGGTCCCACGTGGTGCGATAGTCCGAGAAGACCGGCGCGAAACCCAGAATCTCTGTGGCCAGTGGCATGTGTCCAGACTATGCCCGTTGACCGGGGTGTTCAATTCATCTCCCCATGACCCTCGACACGTTCTCCACAGGTCTGCCATTGACTTATCAGAGTGCATCATTCATCATCAAATGACATCGAAAAGCATTCACAGTCATTGACGGGGATGACGAACTATGACATGGCACTTCGAAGCGACGATCGCCGACGACATTCATCGCGTCGGCGACGACACGGGGGAGACCCGCTGGGGTGTCGTCGGCGGAGACCGGACCCGCAGTGCCGACGCGCACGCCGATGACCCGGCCGCCGATGCCGGAGTGCTCGGAACGGCCGAGGTCATCCTCCCGACCGGGGAGGCGAGGCTGCTCCTCGTCCCGGTCCTGCCCGGGGGCCTCGTCATCGACGTCGTCCGCGCCTTCCACGGTCTCACGGAGGCCGAAGCGCACACCCTGCTGCGCGGCGTCTTCGCCGAACTCGCCGAGGTCGACGCCGCGACCGAGCGGCTCAGCCTCGCGTGCTTCGGACTCGACGCCGCGGGACGTCCGCGGGTCATCCCCGGCGTGCGCCGCGCCTTGGAGACCCCGGTTCGGCGCGCGGTGGGGGAGCTGCTCTATCACGCCCTCCACGGGGTGCCGTGGACCGAGAGCCTCCTGCCCGTCGGCGTCGCCCTCGAGTCGTGCAGCGCCGAGCTGCAGGCCCTCGTCACCGATCTCCTCGACGAGTCGAGTCCCGCAGCGCACGATTCCCTGCCGGCCGTCATCGCCGAGGTGACTCCGCGGCTCGGTCGCCTCGGCACTCCTGCCGTGCTTCCGCTCGTCCCGGCTTCCCGTGATCTCGATCCGGCGCTGGCCCTGACGGCCGCCTGCGCGCGACCACGCCCCGGACGGCCCCGGACCGCATCCCTCCCGAGTCGGATCCGGGGGAGGGAGCCGGCCCCGGGTCGTCGCGGCGAGGGCTGTCGACGGTGGCCGCTCTGCGCTCGCGCTCGAGTCGGCGCGGCGAGGGCGCCGAGGGCCGCGGCGACGCGGCCGCCCTCGACCCGCCGTCACACCGGCAGTCGCCGTACCGGCGGTCGCGGCACTGACGGTCGCCGTACAGGCGATCGCAGCCCCGGCACCCGCGGACGCGGGCGGACACGGGGACGCGCCACCGCCTCGGCGGTCGCCCTGTTCAGCGCTGCCGTGACCTCGCCGTGGGCCAGGCGCGCCGCGCTGGGGGCCGCGATGGTCGTCGTGCTCCTCGGCGGAGTGCTCATGGTCCGCGCGTGGTCGGCCGGTGAGGACGAGGCGCCCTCGCCGGTCGCCGCCGACGACCCCGCCGCGGAGAGCGCGGACGGGGGTGGGAGAGCTCAGCCGCTCAGTGACACGGCCGTCGCCGAGCGCCTCGGCGAACTCTGCGCCGAACGCGCACGGGCGCTCGGAGCCGGTGACGGTGAGGGGCTGGCCGGGCTCACGGTGCCCGGATCGACGGCGGCGGCAGCCGATGAGCTCATCGACCTCGCCGCGTACTCCGGCGGGACGTACACGATCACTGTCACCGATGTCGTCGTCGAGTCGCAGTCGGACGCGGAGATCGTCGTCACCGCCACGATGACGACGACGGCGGAGAGCGGGGGCGAGGAGGAGACGTTCGACGCGAAGGACGTCGTCGTCACGCTCGGCCGGCATGCCGGGCAATGGCGGATCGCCGAGGTGGCCGAGGCGTGAATGCCGCAGGGGGCCGGTCGATGACCGGCCCCCTGCGGGCTGCTGAGATCGCGGTGCCTCAGAGTTCGAGGTCGGCCTCGAAGTTGCCGTCCTCGAGACGCGCCTTGATCGTCTGCAGGAAGCGTCCCGCATCCGCACCGTCGACCAGCTGGTGGTTGTAGGTGAGCGGAAGGTAGACCATGTCGCGGATCGCGATCGACTCCTCGCCGTCAGCGGTCTTGACGACGATCGGGCGACGCACGATCGCACCGGTGCCGATGATGCCCATCTGCGGCTGGTTGATGATCGGCGTGTCGAAGAGCGCACCCACGGAGCCGATGTTCGTCACCGTGAAGGTGCCGCCCGACAGCTCGTCCGGCATGATCTTGTTGTTGCGGGTGCGATCGGCGACATCGTCGATGGCCTTGGCGAGGCCCGCGATGCTGAGATCCCCGGCGTCCTTGACGACCGGCACGAGCAGACCACGCGGAGTGTCGACTGCGACCGCGAGGTTCTCGTGGTCGAAGTACGTGATCTCCTGGGACTCGAGATCGTACTGGGCGTTGACCTTCGGGTGCTGCTTGAGCGCCTCGACGATCGCCTTCGCGAAGAACGGCAGGTAGGTGAGCTTGACGCCGTGCTTGTCGAGGAACGCGTCCTTGTTCGCCTTGCGCAGCTTCGCCACCCGCGTCATGTCGACCTCGATGACCTGCGTGAGCTGTGCCGAGACCTCGAGCGATTCGCTCATCCGCTTCGCAATGGTCTGGCGGATGCGCGAGGCCTTCTCGGTGGTGCCGCGAAGCTTCGCAGCCTCCTCCGGGATCTCGAGCGTGAACGGCTTCTTCGCTTCGCCGGAGGCAGCCGGTGCGGGGGCCGACGATCCTGCGGCAGGACGGTTCGCCGCTGCGGCGATGACGTCCTGCTTGCGGATGCGGCCGCCGACTCCGGTGCCGGTGACGGTCGAGAGGTCGACGCCCTCGTCCTTGGCGAGACGACGCACGAGCGGCGTGACGTACGCGGAGTTCTCTCCGACGGTGTCAGCCGCTGCCGACTCGGACTTCGCCGGTGCCGATTCCGACTTCGCCGGAGCGGACTGCGCGGCGGCAGCCGACTGCGCTGCCGGGGCCGAGGCAGAGGTCGTCTCCTGCTTCGGAGCTTCCTCCTTGGGAGCTTCCTCCTGCTTCGGCTCTTCCTTCGGAGCTTCCTCTTCCTTCGGAGCTTCCTCTTCCTTCGGCTGCTCCTTGGGAGCCTCCTCCTTAGGAGCTTCCTCCTGCTTCGGTTCCTCGGCGGCGGGGGCCGACTCGGCCGGAGCTCCCGAACCGATGCGCGCCAGGGGAGCGCCGACCTCGACGGTCTCGTCCTCCTCGGCGAGGTGCGCCTGGACGACACCGGCGACGGGGGAGGGGACCTCAGTGTCGACCTTGTCGGTCGAGACCTCGAGGAGCGGCTCGTCGACCTCGACCTCTTCGCCGACTTCCTTGAGCCAGCGGGTCACAGTGCCCTCGGTGACGGATTCGCCGAGCGCCGGCATCGTCACCTCGGTGCCCTCACCGGACGACGACTGCGAGTCAGCGGCGGGCGCGGACTCTGCGGACGTCTCGGTCTTCTCGGACTCGGACGACGAGCTGGTGTCCTCGGCCGGAGCCTCATCCTCGGACTTCTCCTCGGCGGGAGCCGACTCCTCGGCCGCCTCGCTCGCCGGCTCCTCCTCGGGAGCCACCTCGGCGGATCCGGAATCGCTGCCGTCGCCGATGTACGCGAGATCGCCACCGACCTCGACGACATCGTCCTCGTCGGCGAGGATCTTCTCGAGCACACCGGCAAAGGGGCTCGGAATCTCCGTATCGACCTTGTCGGTCGAGACCTCGAGCAGGGGCTCGTCGACCTCGACGGTGTCGCCGACGGACTTCAGCCACCGGGTGACTGTACCTTCGGTCACCGACTCACCGAGAGCCGGCATCTGAACGGAATTCGACATGTCTTTCGTCTCCTCGGATCTTATGAGTGGAAGTGCAGGGGTTTGCCGGCGGCGGCCAGGTGAGCCTCGCCGATCGCCTCATTCTGCGTCGGGTGCGCATGGATGAGCTGTGCGACTTCCTCAGGGAAAGCCTCCCAGTTGACGATGAGCTGTGCTTCGCCCGCCTGCTCACTGAGACGCGCGCCGATGCCGTGGATGCCGACGACCGGGCCGTCCTTCTCCCGGATGACCTTGATGAAGCCGGTCGTGTTGAGGATGACCGACTTGCCGTTGCCGCCGAGGTTGTACTCGAGCGTCTCGACGTTGTCCGCGCCGTACTTCTCCTCCGCCTGCTTCGCCGAGAGCCCGACGGAGAAGATCTCCGGTTCGCAGTACGTGACACGCGGGATGCCGCTCTCGACGATCGGTGCCGGGTTGAGGCCGGCGATCTCCTCGGCGACGAAGATGCCCTGACCGAACCCGCGGTGGGCGAGCTGGAGGCCCGGGACGATGTCGCCGATCGCGTAGATGTTGCCGACCCCGGTGTGCAGGCGCTCGTTGGCGAGGACGAAGCCGCGATCCATCGGAATGCCCTGTTCCTCGAAGCCGAGGCCCTCGGTCACGGGACCGCGTCCGACGGCGACGAGGAGGTACTCGGCCTCAAGCGTGGTGCCGTCCTCAAGCGTCACCTTGACGCCGTCGGCGGTCTCCTCGACGCCCTTGAACATGACGCCGAGCTTGAAGTTGATCTTGCGCTTCTTGAATGCGCGCTCGAGCGCCTTCGAGATCGATTCGTCCTCGTTGGCCACGAGGTGGGGCAGGCCCTCGACGATCGTGACGTCGGCACCGTAGGAGTTCCACACGCTGGCGAACTCGACGCCGATGACGCCGCCGCCGAGGACGATGACCGACTTCGGCACGGTCGCCAGCTGCAGGGCCTCGGTGGAGGTGATGACCCGGTCGGTGACGTCGAGGCCGATGGTCTTCGACGTCGAACCGGTGGCGAGGATGATGTTCTTGCCCTTGAGGGTGTAGTGCTCGTCGTCGCCGGTGACCTCGACGGTGTCCTCACCGACGAGCTTGCCCTTGCCGATGTAGGTGTCGATGCCGCGGGCCTTGACGAGGCCCTGGAGACCCTTGTAGTTGCGGTTGATGACGTTGTTCTTGTAGTCGAGCACCTTGTCGATGTCGATGCCCTTGAACTCCGCCTGCACGCCGAACGTCTCCGAGTCCTTCGCGGCATCGGCGATCTCCGCGGTGTGGAGGAGCGCCTTGGTCGGCACACAGCCGCGGTGCAGGCACGTCCCGCCAACCTTGTCCTGTTCGATGAGGGCGACCTTCATATCGAGTTCTGCGGCGCGCAGAGCAGCGGCATAGCCGCCGGGTCCGCCGCCGAGGACGACAAGGTCATAGGTCAATGCGTCACTCACGGATTACTCCTCGTAGCTGTGGTCAAGCCTGCCAAGGGCAGCTTTCCCTCTTATCTTTCCACTTTTCTCGCCAGGGGCGAAAGCAAACGGTGTCTGTTGCGCCACAGGTGGGGAGCATCACTCCCGACCCACCCCGGACGCAGAGCTCTGCGACCGGGGTCAGGCGCGGGGATGCTGGTCAGTCGGCGTCGCGGGCGATCTCGACGAGCGTGCGCACAGCGGCACCGGTCGCCGCGGCCGGGGTGTAGCCGAAGGCCGAACCGGTGTTGAAGCTCGGTCCGGCGATGTCGATGTGCGCCCATTCGGCGTCATCGGCGACGAACTCCTGGAGGAAGGCGGCGGCGGCGAGCATGCCGCCGGGGCGCGGACCGGAGTTCTTGAGATCGGCGGCGGTCGAGTCGAAACCGGAGAGCAGCTCTTCGGGGATCGGCATCGGCCAGACGTCCTCACCGGCCACGGCGGCCCGTTCGGCGACCGTCGTGCGGGCCGCGGGAGTGCCCATGACCCCGGAGGTGCGGTTGCCGAGGGCGACGATCTGCGCACCGGTCAGGGTGGCGACGTCGATGAGGAGGTCGGGGTTCTCCGCCCCGGCGTCGGTGAGCGCGTCGGCGAGGACGAGGCGGCCCTCGGCGTCGGTGTTCGTCACCTCGACGGTCTTGCCGCTGCGCATGGTGAGCACGTCCGAGGGACGCTGCGCAGAGGAGCCGGGCATGTTCTCGGCGAGCGGCAGCCACGCGGTGGCGCGGACGGGCAGTCCGAGGTCGGCGATCGCGAAGACCGCCTCGACGACGGCGGCGGCCCCGGCCATATCGGACTTCATGTCCTCCATGCTCGCGGCCGGCTTGAGGGAGAGACCGCCGGAGTCGAAGGTGATGCCCTTGCCGACGAAGCTGATGTGACGGCGGGCCTTCTTCGGGCTGTACTCGACCTTGACGAGGCGCGGTCCGCGGGTCGACCCCTGACCGACGCCGATGAGTCCGCCGTAGCCGCCGGCGGCAAGTTCCTTCTCACCGAGCACGGTGACCTTGACCTTGCGCGACTTCGCCTGGTCCTTGACGAGCTGGGCGAACGACTCCGGGTAGAGGTCGAGCGGGGGCGTGTTGACGAGGTCGCGGGCGGCGTTCGTCGCCGCGGCGATGATCGTGCCGGCTTCGTGGGCCGCTGCGTACGTCTTGCCCTTCGGGCCGAGCACCGTGACGGGGCCGGGCACGCGGTCGTCGTCTCCGGAGCGGTACGTCGTGAAGCGGTAGGCACCGAGGGCGGCCCCGACGGTGACGGCTTCGACGGCGGCGGGGGAGTCGACGGGCAGAGCCACGGCGATCGAGGAGGCGCCCGAGAGTGCGCGCAGTGCGGCACCGGCGGCCCGGCGCAGGACTTCGTTCGCGGCCGCGGCATCGTCGCCGGCGCTCGCTGCGTCGATGTCGCCGAGACCAACGAGGAGGATGCTCTCGGCGGTCACGCCCTTCGGCGCGGGGATGCGCGCGGTGGATCCGGCCTTCCCGGTGAACTCGATGGCCCGGGCCGCGTCGTCGACAGCGGTGCGCACCGTCTTCGCGGAGTCGAGGCCGCGGACCGAGCCGTCGGCCACGCCGAGGACGAGGACGGCTGCACTCACCTTCGTGGGGGTCGTCGAAGCGTAGCTGCTGGGGGTGGTGGCACCGGGCATGGAATCCCTTTCTTCGTCGTTGAGCGTTGTCTCGATCCTAGTCGCAAAACCCGCCGAGGTCGTGTTCGGAGCACGGCGGGCGCCGGGCGCTGGCCTATTGTTGAGGCGTGTACCGACTCATCTTCTCTCTCGTCTTCCGCCCGATGGACGCCGAGCGCGCGCACCATCTCTCGTTCTCCGCCCTCCGGATCCTCGACCGGATCCCGCTGCTCGGCCGGCTGCTGCGCCTCGTCGTCGCCCGGGGCACCAGCGCCCCCGTCGAGGTCCTCGGCCTCCCCTTCCCCAACCGGGTGGGCCTGGCCGCCGGCTTCGACAAGAACGGCGTCGGCATCCGCGCGCTGTCGGCGCTGGGCTTCGGGCACATCGAAGTCGGCACGATCACCGCCCACGCCCAGCCGGGCAATGAGCGGCCGCGGCTCTTCCGGCTGCTGCGCAACCGCGCACTGCTCAACCGGATGGGGTTCAACAACGACGGGGCCCGGCAGGCGTCGTTCAACATCACCGCCCAGCGTCGCGCCCTGACCGCGCTGCCCGCCCGGCAGCGTCCGATCATCGGCGTCAACATCGGCAAGACGAAGGTCGTGCCGGCCGCCGAGGCGGTCGCCGACTACGTCGCCTCGACCCGGGAGCTCGCCCCGCTGGCCGACTACCTCGTCATCAACGTCAGCTCCCCGAACACCCCCGGTCTGCGCGACCTCCAGTCCGTGGCGAGCCTCGAACCGATCATCACCGCGGTCAAAGAGGCCGCCGCCGAGGTGGTGGCCACGCCCCGGTCGACCCTCGGTCACGTCCCGCTGCTCGTCAAGATCGCCCCGGACCTCTCCGACGAGGACGTCGTCGACATCTGCGACCTCGCGGTGCGCACCGGCGCCGACGGTCTCATCGTGACGAACACGACGATCGACCGCGATGTGCTCACCGGTCCGGAGGCCGAGTTCGCCCGCTCCCAGGCCGGCGGCATCTCCGGGCGCCCCCTGGCCCCGCGCTCCCTCGAGGTGCTCCTCCTCGTGGCCGCGACGGTGAGCGGGGAGCTGACGATCGTCTCCGTCGGCGGCATCGGCGACGGAAACGACGTCGACGCCCGCCTGGCAGCGGGCGCCGATCTCGTTCAGGTCTATTCGGAGATGATCTACTCGGGCCCGTTCTGGCCCGGCCGGATCATCCGCTCCGGCGGGCGGACCCGCCTGCTCACTCGGGGTACTGGCGGCGCTTGACCTGCGGCTTGGGCATGCGCAGCGGCCGCAGCTGGACGCTGCGCATGACCGCGTAGAACGGCAGGCCGCGCTCGACCGTGCCGAACTTCGCCCGCAGGCGTCCCTTGAGGATGTAGTTGAGGATGAAGCCGTCGAGGATGACGAGCGCGAGCAGACCCCACACCGCGTACGTGAAGTACTGCTGGATCGCCACGGGCTGGGTGAAGGCGACGACGAGGATGAGGATCGCGGCGGGGATGAAGAGCTCCCCGATCGAGAAGCGGGCGTCGACGAAATCGCGGACGTAGCGGCGCTGCGGGCCCCGGTCACGGCGGGTGAGGTACTTCTCCTCACCGTTCATCATGCCGATACGCGCCCGGTCGCGCTCCTTGCGCTGCTGCTCCTTGGCCCGCTGGTTCGCCACCTTGCGATCCTTCGAGACCAGCGGCTGGCGCCGCATCGATTCCTGCTGGCTGCGCTTGGGGTGGGACGTCCCTTCTTCGCTTCCGCATCACGAGGGCTGGCCTCGCCTGCGGTGAGGTCGTCGTCTGGCGTCGTGGAGGAGTCGTTGTCCTCGTGAGTCTTTTTGCTTCCGAACACCCTTTCAATACTACCGTTGGACCATGACCGAATCGACTTCCGCGCTTGACGGCGCCTCCCTGCACACCCGCGTCGACGAGATCTTCGACGACATCCTCGACACGCTCACCGACCTCGTGGCGATCCCGTCCGTGGCCTGGCCGAGCTTCGATCCCGCTGCGGTCACGGCCAACGCCGAGGCGGTCGCCGCCCTCGCCCGCGACCTCGGCCTCGACGTCGAGATCCTCACCGCCGATACCGCGGACGGCACCCCCGGCTACCCCGCCGTCGTCGCCTCGGCGCCTGCGCCTGCGGGCGCACCCACGGTGCTCCTCTACGCCCATCACGACGTCCAGCCGCCCGGCCGCGACGAGGCGTGGGACACCGAGCCGTTCGTCGCGACGCGGAAGGGGGACCGTCTCTACGGTCGCGGCGCCGCCGACGACAAGGCCGGGATCATGGTCCACCTCACGGCGCTGCGGCTGCTCGCCGACCGCCTCGGCGTCGGGGTACGCCTCTTCATCGAAGGGGAGGAGGAGGCGGGCAGCCCGAGCTTCCGGAACTTCCTCGAACGCCACCGCGACAAGCTCGCCGCCGACGTCATCGTCGTCGCCGACTCGAGCAACTGGGCTGCCGGCACCCCGGCCCTGACGACGAGCCTGCGCGGGATGTGCGCCCTCGAATTCGAGGTCTCCACGCTCGACCACGCCGTGCATTCGGGCATGTACGGGGGAGTGGTGCCCGATGCGATGCTCGTGATGACGAAGGTGCTCGCGAGCCTCCACGACGACGACGGTGCGGTCGCGGTGGCCGGACTCGCCGCGGTGCCCGAATCCCCGATCGACTACGCCGAGGCCACGGTCCGGGAGGACTCCGGTGTCCTGCCCGGCACCGCGCTCATCGGCACCGGGAGCCTGGCCTCGCGGATGTGGACGCAGCCGTCGATCACCGTCATCGGCCTCGACATCCCCGACGTCGACGTCTCCTCGAACACCCTGCAGCCGAGTCTGCGGGCGAAGCTCTCCATCCGCCTCGCCCCCGGGGACACCCCGGAGAGCGCGGTCGCGGCGGTGACGAAGCACCTCGAGGACAATCTGCCCTTCGGCGCGACCCTGAGCATCGGGGCGACCGAGGGCGGCAGCCCCTGGCAGGCCGACCTCGACGATCCCGCCGTCCGGGTCGCCCGGGTCGCGCTCACCGAGGCGTGGGGGACCGAGGCGGTGACGATGGGCATCGGCGGCTCGATCCCGTTCATCGCCGACCTCCTCGAGGTCTTCCCGCAGGCCTCGATCCTCGTCACCGGCGTCGAGGACCCCGATGCCCGGGCCCACAGCGCCAACGAATCCCTCTACCTGCCCGACTTCAAGGCCGCGATCGTCGCCGAGGCGCTCCTCCTCGACGCTCTCGGACGTCAGGGTCTCGGCACCGGCGACAAGGCGCAGGACACGGCAGCGCAGGAGTGAGCGCCGAGGATTTCGGCACGCGGGGGAATAGGTCCCGGATGATCCGCGTTGAACGCGGTGTAGCCTGGGCCCAGGAACAATGAAGGAGTACCAATGACAGCGACGAACGAAGCCACTGCCACGCACGAGGTCGAACTCTCGACGACCGCAGCGGACAAGGTGCGCAGCCTCCTGCAGCAGGAGGGCCGTGACGATCTGCGCCTGCGCGTGGCCGTCCAGCCCGGCGGCTGCTCAGGTCTGATCTACCAGCTCTACTTCGACGAGCGTCACCTCGACGGGGATGCCGTGCGCGACTTCGACGGCGTCGAGGTCATCGTCGACCGGATGAGCGTGCCCTACCTCAACGGCTCGACCATCGACTTCTCCGACACCATCGAGAAGCAGGGCTTCACGATCGACAACCCGAATGCGGGCGGATCGTGCGCCTGCGGCGACTCGTTCCACTGAGCGGAACCGCCGACCCGGCAGCCGCACCGCAGCACTGACGAAATGGACCTGGAGGATCTGCGCGCCGTCACGACGACGGCCACAGATCGCCAGGTCCTTTCCGCATATCGTGCCGGACTCTTCCCGATGGGCATCGGCCGCGGCGGCAGCGGTCGCATGGGGTGGTGGGGCCCGCGCCGTCGCGGTGTCCTCCTGCCCGGCGACCTCAAGGTGAGCAAGAGTCTGCGCAAGTCGCTGCGCGGATTCGAGTTCACCGTCGACGAATCCTTCGGCGAGGTCATCCGCGCCTGCGCCGAACCGAGCCGTCCCGGCGGCTGGATCACCCGGGAGATCATCGGCCTCTACGAGGGCCTCTTCGACGACGGCTGGGCGCATTCGATCGAGGTGCGCCGGGACGGCCGCCTCGTCGGCGGACTCTACGGCGTCGCCATCGGATCCCTCTTCGCCGGGGAGTCGATGTTCCACCGTGATCGCGACGCCTCGAAGGCCGCACTCGTCCACCTCGTCGCCCTCCTCGACGGCGAGCAGGAACCAGATGCGGCGCGGGTCGCAGGCGGCTCCCGAACCGACGGCGCCACCTCGGACGATGGTCCCGATTGGCTCATCGACACACAGTGGCAGACACCACATCTGGCGACCCTCGGCGTGTCGGAGATCAGCGGTCTCGACTACGCCGCGCGCCTAGAATCCGCGCTCCGCGGCAATCGTGCTCAGCGAATTCTCAACAAATGAACATCTGCATGTGAATTTCTACCGTGTGTAGCGGTAGTCTGTTAGATGACAAAGTACGTACTCGTCTTTCGGCCTGCCGAACGGCGAAGATGGTTGTGAAAGGCTGCACGTGGATTCTCCGAATCAGCCAGGACCGCGCCGGTCCTGGGCGAAGCGGCTCGGCATTCTGGGCGCCGTGGTTCTGCCGGTGTTGCTCTCGGGATGTACGAAAGAGCAGATTGCCAACGGTTTCTTCCCCCTTGAGTCGAAGGGCGCGACCAACCACACCGAGGCCTACACCTCGCTGTGGAACGGGGCGTGGATCGCTTCGATGATCGTGGGGCTCATCGTCTGGGGTCTGATCCTGTGGGCCATTGTCGCCTACCGTCGCCGCAAGAACGATCGCGGCCTGCCGGTGCAGATGCGCTACAGCATGCCCATCGAGATCCTCTTCACGGTGACCCCCGTCATCCTCGTCCTCGGATTCTTCTTCCAGAACGTCCAGGTCATGGCGAAGACGACCGACGACCGGACCCCGGGCACCCAGGTCATCGAGGTGGCCGCCAAGCAGTGGGCGTGGGACTTCAACTACGTCAACCAGGACGTCTACTACGCCGGCACGCAGGTGCCGCTGGACGGCACCGCAGCACCGGGCGAGAACGCCCCCACTCTCTATCTCCCCGTCAACACCGATCTGGAGATCAAGCTCCACTCGCGTGACGTCATCCACTCCTTCTGGGTCCCCGCCTTCCTCGAGAAGCGCGACATGATCCCCGGCAACGACCAGAGCCTGTATCTGCGTGCCGAGAAGGAAGGCGACTTCGTCGGCAAGTGTGCCGAACTCTGCGGTGAATACCACTCCGAGATGCTCTTCAACGTCAAGGTCGTCTCGCAGGCGGAGTTCGACGAGTACACGCAGTCTCTGGCTGATCAGGGCAACACCGGTCAGCTCGGGCCTGAGTACGATCGCAACTGGTACCCGAAAGAAGGTGCTCAAGAATGACCGCGACAGCTGAGAAACCGGCTCTCGACGCTCCGGTCGTACCCCGGAGCAAGGGCAAGATCATCGTCGACTGGATCACGTCGACGGATCACAAGACCATCGGGTACATGTATCTGATCGGCTCGTTCTTCTTCTTCTGCATCGGCGGCGTGATGGCGCTCATCATCCGTCTCGAGCTCTTCGAGCCCGGAATGCAGATCGTGGAGACGAAGGAACAGTACAACCAGCTGTTCACCATGCACGGCACGCTCATGCTGCTGATGTTCGCCACCCCGCTCTTCGCCGGATTCGCGAACGTCATCATGCCGCTGCAGATCGGTGCGCCCGACGTGGCGTTCCCGCGACTCAACGCGTTCGCCTTCTGGCTCTACCTCTTCGGCAGCCTCGTCGCGCTGTCGGGCTTCCTCACCCCGCAGGGTGCGGCGGCATTCGGGTGGACAGCCTATGCGCCATTGAGCAATACGACATTCACACCAGGCGCCGGCGGCAATCTCTGGGTCCTCGGCCTCGCGCTGCAGGGCTTCGGCACGATCCTCGGCTCGGTCAACTTCATCACGACGATCATCACGATGCGCGCCCCGGGCATGACGATGTTCCGCATGCCGATCTTCAGCTGGAACGTCCTCATCACCGGCATCCTCGTGCTCATGGCCTTCCAGCCCCTGGCTGCGGCCCTGCTCGTCCTCGCCTCCGACCGCATCCTGGGCTCGCATGTGTTCAGTCCGGGCAACGGCGGACCGATACTCTGGCAGCACCTGTTCTGGTTCTTCGGGCATCCGGAGGTCTACGTCATCGCCCTGCCGTTCTTCGGCATCATCACGGAGATCATCCCTGTCTTCAGTCGAAAACCGGTGTTCGGCTACAAGGAGCTCGTCTTCGCGACGATCTCGATCGCGGCCCTGTCCGTGACCGTGTGGGCGCACCACATGTACGTCACCGGCGTGGTGGCGCTGCCGTTCTTCGCCTTCATGACGATGCTCATCGCGATTCCGACCGGTGTGAAGTTCTTCAACTGGATCGGCACGATGTGGCGAGGCTCGATCACGTTCGAGACACCCATGGTGTGGGCGATCGGCTTCCTCGTGACCTTCCTCTTCGGTGGTCTCACGGGCGTCATCCTCGCCAGCCCGGCGCTCGACCAGTCGGTGTCGGACTCGTACTTCGTCGTCGCGCACTTCCACTACGTCGTCTTCGGCACGGTCGTGTTCGCGATGTTCGCCGGCTTCTACTTCTGGTGGCCGAAGTGGACGGGCAAGATGCTCAACGAGAAGCTCGGACACATCCACTTCTGGATGCTGTTCATCGGCTTCCACGGCACCTTCCTCGTCCAGCACTGGCTCGGTGTCGACGGCATGCCCCGTCGTTACGCGGACTACCTGCCGCAGGACGGCTTCACCTGGATGAACCAGGTGTCGACGGTCGGCGCGATGCTGCTCGGTCTCTCGATGGTTCCGTTCTTCTGGAACGTGTGGATCACGGCGCGCAATGCGCCGAAGGTCACCGTCGACGACCCGTGGGGCTACGGCGGTTCGCTCGAATGGGCGACCTCGTGCCCGCCCCCGCGCCACAACTTCACGTCGCTGCCCCGCATCCGTTCGGAGCGTCCGGCATTCGACGTCAACCATCCTGAGCTTCTCGAATACGCCGGACACGGCCACGCTGAACCTCAGCTCACCGGAGGTGCTGCCAAGTGAAGGCTTCGATCAATCTCTTCGTCTACTGCGGCATCTTCTTCATGATCATGGCTGTCATCTACGGCTTCGTCACCCATTTCAACGAGATGGTGGGCTTCCCGGCCCTCCTCCTCGTGGGCGTCATGTCGATCATGATCGGCGTGTACCTGTGGCTGACCGACCGTCGCGTCGGCCGTCAGCCCCAGGACACCGAGACCGCCGAGATCTCGGATGCGGATGCCGACTACGGCTTCTTCAGCCCGTGGAGCTGGTGGCCGATCGTCTGTGCCGCTGCCGGTGCCGTCTCGTTCTACGGCATCGCCATGGGCTGGTGGATCTTCCCGTTCGGTGCCGTGCTCGGCATCATCGCGCTCGTCGGCATCTCGTACGAGCACGATCGCGGCGGATTCGCCCACTGATCGCCACTTGAGCGGCACGCATCGCTGATGCTCCGCTCAGACGTCAAGGCCCGGACTCTCACGAGTCCGGGCCTTCGCGCATTCACGCCCCCGCCGCCTCGGAGGGGTGGTGAGACGGCGAGAGAGCGACGAAGCGTCATCTCCTACCCGTCCAGGGCGGTGAACGTCGAGCTCCGAGTAGTGGTCGGCGCGGCGGTCGCCGTAGTCGGAGGCGCGGCGGTCGCCGTAGTCGGAGGCGCGGCGGTCGACGATAAATCTTGCACCCCGTGGAGCGCGTTGTCCGCGCACAACGCGCCTCACACCACCCTGGGCGCTATAACCGCACCTGCAGCTGCTCACGCCGCCGCCGGAGCGTCTTCTCCTACCCGTCCAGGGCGGGGAACATCGTGCTCCGCGTAGTGGTCGGCACGGTGGTCGCCGTAGTCGTCGACGCGGCGGTCGGAGGCGCGTTGGTCGAAAGCGGTGCGGTCGCCGCGTCTGCTGAGCTGACCCTGCGCCGAGGCGGTCGCACGGATCCGTCGCTGCGGGGTCAGTTTTCGGCCGTCATTGACTCCACCGACATGGTCGACCACGTCGAGGACCACGGGACCTCACGAGCGTCGTCGGCAACAGGTGCTCTCTCCGTTGGAGCGATCGTTCCCGCCTCGGCAACCCGCAGGTGGGGGGGGGGGGGACGCGCCACGGATGCGTCAAGCGATCTCGGCCCGAGGACAGCGAACACCCTCCACCGTCGTCAACGAACCACCACAACCTGGAAAGCGGCGTCCTCAGCAGTACCGTTGAGAGAGTCCTAGCCCACCGGTTCCTTCGCGTCGACGAGGGGGTCCGTCGGGGCCGGGGAGTGGCCTCGCCGCCGAGGAAGTTCATCGTGATCAGGGGAGTGGTCTCGCCGGCAACGCGGCCTCGTGGTTGTTCAGCCGCGGGGTGCACCTCCCCGAAGGAACGCGCCGGCCGCACTCCGCGCCGAGATCGCCCCGCTCGTTCAACACTGAGCGCGTTTGTCACCGCTTCGGCGAATGACCGGCCGCTCATTCAACACTTGGCGTGAATATCTCGCCTTTGGGGACCACATTTTCACGCGACCTGTTGATTGAGGGGCCGCCAGGCTGTTCGGCAGCCTGAGTTACACCGTGAAGGTTTGCGCAGGACAGGAGAGATGAGCGCGGGGAGATGAGCGCGGGGAGATCGCGGACGCCGTCGATCAGCCGAACGCCAGGTGCACCCATCGGCAGGGTGTTCTCGAGGCTGTGAAGCCGGGGGAGCGGGGACGGTGGGCGGGTACGCAAGAGGGCCCAGCACGCGATGTGCTGGGCCCTCTCGGGTCCGACGAAAGTCAGCGGGTCAGGATCCGACTCTCACCGGAGTCCGAACCGTGACGATCAGTGGCTGATCGACTTCTGATCCGCGCCTTCGACCGCTCCGTGGTCGTGGTGCGAGGCCTCGAGCTCGGTCTTCGTCACCGGTGCCACACGATCTTCGAAGAAGAACTTCGACAGGCGGGCGCGGAACTTCTCGAGCTTGGTCACCTTGCCCTCGGCGTTCGGCTGCGGCGGGATGTAGTGCGGCGATTCGAACGCGGTGAGCTTCCACAGCTTGTTCGGCGGGAGCGCCTCGTGACGCTCGAGGAATTCGCCGTGGGGGAGGCGGATGATGTTCGCCGTCTCCCGACCGTGCAGAGCGACCTCACGGTCCTTGCGCTGCAGTGCGAGGCACATGCGCTTGGTCACGATGTAGCCGATGACCGGGCCGATGAAGAAGAGCGCGCGGAAGATGTAGATCATGTCGTTGAGCGACATGTGGAAGAACACGGCGATGATGTCACCCGACGCAGCAGCCCACATGTTGCAGTAGAAGATGATGCCTGCGACACCGATGGCGGTGCGTGTGGGGTTGTTGCGCGGACGGTCGAGGATGTGGTGCTCGCGGTTGTCCTTGAGCAGCCAGGCCTCGAAGAACGGGTAGACGAACATCGCGGCGAACACACCGCCCATGACGAGCACGGCGCTGTTGATGTTGAACGAGATCGGCCAGCCGGCGATGTAGAACTCGAACCAGCCCGGCACGATGCGGAGGAATCCGTCGGCCCAGCCGATGTACCAGTCCGGCTGCGTGCCGGCGGAGACGGGGGAGGGGTCGTACGGTCCGTAGTTCCAGATCGGGTTGATCGTGAACAGTGCCGAGATGACGGAGATGAGACCGAAGATGAGGAAGAAGAATCCTCCGCCCTTCGCAGCGAACGTCGGGAGGACGGGTTCGCCGACGACGTTCTTCTCGGTGTGTCGGCGCCGGGCCACTGCGTGTGCTTGTGGACGACGACGAAGATGAGGTGGATGCCGATGAGCGCAATGAGCAGCGCCGGGACGATCATGATGTGCAGCGAGTACAGTCGCGACACGATGTCGACACCCGGGAACTCGCCGCCGAAGAGGAAGAACGAGATGTAGGTGCCGACGAGCGGCAGCGACTTGAGGATGCCGTCGATGATGCGCAGGCCGTTGCCCGAGAGCAGGTCGTCCGGCAGCGAGTAGCCGGTGAAGCCGGCTGCCATCGCGAGGATGAGGAGCAGCACGCCGACGACCCAGTTGAGCTCGCGCGGCTTGCGGAAGGCACCCGTGAAGAACACGCGCAGCATGTGGAGGCTCAGTGCCGCAACGAAGAGCAGGGCGCCCCAGTGGTGCATCTGGCGGATGAAGAGCCCGCCGCGGATCTCGAAGGAGATCGCCAGCGTCGAATCATAGGCCTCGGAGATCTGGACGCCGCGCAGCGGCACCCAGGGTCCCTCGTAGTGGAGCTCGCCCATCGCGGGCTGGAAGAAGAACGTGAGGAACGTGCCCGAGAGGACGACGATGACGAAGCTGTAGAGGGCGACCTCGCCGAGCATGAAGGACCAGTGCGACGGGAAGATCTTGCGCCCGAACTCGCGGACGAGGACGGAGGCCCCGACGCGCTGTTCGGTGAAGTTCGTCAGCTTCCCGACGGTTGTTGTGGGCTGTGTAGTACTCATGGGTGATTGATCTCCCAGAACGTAGGTCCGACAGGCTCAGGGAAGTCCGACTGCGCGACCAGGTAGCCTTCGCTGTCCACCCGGATGGGCAGCTGCGGCAGCGGGCGCTTCGCCGGGCCGAAGATGACCTTGCAGTGCTCGGTCACGTCGAACGTCGACTGGTGGCACGGGCAGAGCAGATGGTGGGTCTGGTGCTCGTAGAGGGCCACCGGGCAGCCGACATGGGTGCAGATCTTCGAGTACGCGACGATGCCGTCGTGCGACCAGTCGGCGCGTGCCGGATCCTCTTTGAGCTCCTTGGGGTCGATGCGCATGAGGAGAACGGCGGCCTTCGCCTTCTCGTCGAGCGCGTGACCGGCGTTGGACTCGTCGCCGATGCCGGAGGGCAGCACGTGGTAGGCGGAGCCGATCGTGACGTCCTCGGCCTTGATAGGGCGCTCCGAATCGGGGCTGGGAATGCCGCCCGGATCGCGGATGAGCCTCACGCCCTCGCCCCACAGGGTCTTGAACAGGGCGTCTCCGGGCAGCGGACCGAGGTCGCGGAAGACGAGGATCGCGGGCAGGGGAGCGATCGCCAGCGCTGCGATGAGCGTGTTGCGCAGGAGCGGGCGACGGGCGATGCCCGACTCCTCCTTGGCCTGGTGGAGGATCTCGAGCGCGATCGCCTGATCCTCTTCGCTGCCGCTGATGTCGTGACGTTCGTCGATGCCCTCGTGATCGCTCATGAGGTTCTTCGCCCACAGCACCGCGCCGGCGCCGAGGGAGAACATCGCCAGGGCGGCACCGAGGCCGACCATCATGTTGGCGATGCGGATGCTCTGCATCTCCTCACCCAGGGGGAAGAGGAAGTACGCGACGATGAACCAGATCGTGCCGACCATCGACAGCATGAACCAGAAGGCGACCTGACGCTCCGCGACCTTCTGGGCGCGGGGGTCCGAGTCGGACAGACGCGGCTTGTGTTCGGGCAGGCCCGGGTTGGTGAACCCGTTCAACTCCTCGAGCTGGCTGCCGCCGCCGGAGTGCTCTTTCGAGGTCATCGAATATTTCCCCGTCTAATCTCGTAATGGAATGTGGTCAACAACGCTGTGCTCATTTCGCTCTCGATGAGAGCCATACGGTCAGACCGATGACTGCTGCGAGTCCGAAGAACCAGATGAAGAGGCCCTCGGCCACTGGTCCGAGCGAACCGAGCTTGAAGCCGCCGGGGGACGGGTTCTCAGAGACTTCCCGGACGTAGGAGATGATGTCCCGCTTGTCCTCGGGAGTGAGGTTCGCGTCGTTGAAGATGGGCATGTTCTGCGGTCCGGTCTGCATCGCCTCGTAGAGGTGCTTGGGCGAGACATCCTGGAGGTTCGGGGCGTACTTGCCCCGGGTCAGCGCGCCACCGGCCCCGACGACGTTGTGGCACATCGCGCAGTTGGTCCGGAAGAGGCCGCCGCCGACGGCGGGGTCGCCCTTCTCGGGATCGATGTACTGGGCTTCGGGGATCGCCGGTCCCGGTCCCAGAGAAGCGACGTACGCTGCCAGCTGCCCGGTCTGCTCCTCATCGAACTGGGGTTCCTTGACGGGGGCCTGCGGGCCGTTGGCCTGCAGGGGCATGCGACCGGTGCCGACCTGGAAGTCGACGGCCGCCGCGCCGACGCCGATGAGACCGGGGCCGGCCTTCGTGCCCTCGGCATTGAGGCCGTGGCACGTTGCGCAGTTCGCGGCGAAGAGCTTCTGGCCCTCTTCGATGTCAGAGGCGCTGGCGGTCTGTGCCTTGGCGCTCGAGGTCTGAGTGAAGAGAGCATACGCTCCGCCGGTCAGCAGCAGGCCCACGAGGAGCAGCACGACGAGTGCCATCGGGTGCCTGCGGCGATCTGCTAAAAGCTTCACGGGAAAGTCCTTTGCTTGAAGTTTCTGATGTCCGGGTGACCGTGTCGGCGGTGGACTACTGGAGGAGGTAGATGACGCCGAAGAGGCCGATCCAGACGACATCGACGAAGTGCCAGTAGTAGGACACGCAGATCGCGAATGTGGCTTCGTGGTGGCCGAACTTCTTCGCCCCGTAGGCGCGTCCGATGACGAGCAGGAAGCAGATGAGTCCGATGGTGACGTGGAGGCCGTGGAAGCCGGTGGTCAGGTAGAAGACCGAACCGTATCCGTCGGTGTCGATCGACAGACCCTCGCGCACGAGCTCCGCGTACTCCATGACCTGACCCGAGACGAAGACCGCGCCGAGGAGGAACGTGAGGTAGAACCACTCGATCATGCCCCACTTGGCGATGTTGAACAGCCCTCCGGTCCGGCGGGGCCGGAACCGCTCAGCCGCGAACACGCCCATCTGACAGGTGAAGGACGACGACACCAGGATGATGGTGTTGCCGAGCGCGAACGGGACGTTCAGCAGCTCGGTCTGCGTCTCCCACAGACCCGGGACGACGGATCGGATGGTGAAGTACATGGCGAAGAGCGCGGCAAAGAACATCAGGTCGCTCGCGAGGAACACGATGAAGCCCACCGTGGTCACATTCGGGCGATTGACTACCGGATGCGCTGGCGCTGTCTGGGATGCAGTGGCAGTTGACACCCCACCATTATTACCCGTCTCGGGGTGAGTTTTCACCTTTTACCCAGGTTTCGGAGGAGAAATTTCTACACGGTGTAGCGAAATCCCCGGATTGGTGCCCCAATCTCGTGATTCTGTGATCTCCACCCCGCGTGTCGAAGACGCGATAGGATGCCGCAGGTAAGGTCCGCCTCCTGTTCGGAGGCGGTGCACGCGCCCCCAGATGGAGAGCACTGAGCAATGACGGATCACCCGCGCACGACAGCCCCGGCGACCACGGTCACCGGGACCGAATCGACAGGTGCGGACGTCACTGCGAACTGGCCCGACCTGCTCATGACCCTCATGCACGGTCAGGACCTCACCGAGGCCCAGGCCTCGTGGGCGATGGATCAGATCATGTCCGGCCAGACTCCCGATGTGACGATGGCCGCATTCCTCGCCGCGCACCACACGAAGGGCGAGACGGTTGCGGAGATCGCCGGTCTCGTCGCGGCGATGATGGAGCACGCCGTGCCCCTGCCCGGTCTCGAGGACTCCGTCGACATCGTCGGCACCGGTGGTGACCGGGCGAAGACGGCGAACATCTCCTCGACCGCGGCGATGATCATCTCCGCCACCGGGCAGCGGGTCGTCAAGCACGGCAACCGGGCGACCTCCTCGGCGTCGGGGTCGGCCGACGTCCTCGAGGCCCTCGGCGTCCGGTTCGACATCACGCCCGAGCAGACGGGCATCGTCGCCGCCGAGGTGGGGCTGGCGTTCTGCTTCGCCAACGTCTTCCACCCGTCGATGCAGTTCGTCGCCGCCGTGCGGCGCCAGATCAGCGTGCCGACGGCGTTCAACATCCTCGGTCCGCTGACGAACCCGGCCCGCGCCCGGCACACCGCGATCGGCGTCGCCGATGCGCAGATGGCCCCGCTCGTCGTCGGCACCCTCGCCAAACGCGGTCACCAGGCGGTCGTCTTCCGCTCCCGGGACGGTCTCGACGAACTGAGCAACACCGACGTCAACGACGTCTGGGAGGTCCGCCACGGCGAGGTCGAGCACACGACGTTCGATGCCCTCGACCTCGGGTTCGAACGGGTGACGAAGGACGACCTGCGCGGCGGCGGACCGCTCGAGAACGCCGCGATCACCCGGTCGGTGCTCGCCGGTGAGAAGTCACCGGTGCGCGACATCGTCCTCATCAACGCCGCCGCTGCGCTCGTCGCCGCCGACGAGGCCGCTGTCGGGTCGTTCACCGAACGCCTCGCCGCGAAGCTGCGCATCGTCGAGGACACCGTCGACGCCGGGCTCGGGGCCCAGAAGCTCGATCAGCTCGTCACGGTCTCACGACGCATCGCCGAGGCGAACGGCGCCTGAGGCCCGGGCGTGGAAGACCGCGCCCTCCCGCGGCAGCGCCCACTCCCCGGTCACCGACCACGGCACGGCCGTCTCCAGCCAGTGGGCGAGCATCCGCGTCTCCTCGGGCAGCGGATCACCGGGGGAGGGGAACAGGCCCGGGGCCGGCACCCACTCCGCGGTCGCCGCGAGTGCTGCGAACGCCGCGTCGAGGCCGCTCGGCGTCGACCGGTGACCGGCCGCGGCGAGCCGACCGCGGCGGATGACAGCGAGGTCGATTCCGCCCTCGCCGCCCGGAGCCCACGCCTGGATCTCCTCGACGGCGGCCAGGCGTACCACGGTCTCCGCGCGGGCGGCTGTCGACAGTGCCGCCCGCATGCCGTCGCGGACCTCGGCGGCAGTCTCGTAGCGGGCCTCACCGGCCAGCCGCGCCATCCGCTCCCGGCTGTGCTCGTGCAGCGAGGTGAAGTCTCCTGACAGCGCGCCGATGAGCCCGGCGATGGCCGTCCGGTACGCGCCCGGATCGGTGACCCCGGCGCAGGGACCCCCGCACTGTCCGACCTGGGCGCTCACGCACGCCCGGTGGGCTGCCAGCGTCGCCGGACTCACCTTCGCGTGCACCGTTTGACGGGGTAGAGGGTCTCGAGGAGCTCCTTGACCGCCTGAGCCCGCTTCCGGGACCGGAACGGGCCCAGCGGCGGAGCCGGTGAGCGCTCAAGTGCCGAGCGGGAGCGGGCGACGGAGAGCCTCGGGTAGGCCTCGCCGCTGAGGACGACCCAGGCGTTGCGCTCGGGGTTCTTCGACCGCCGGTTGTACGGCGGGGCGAGTTCGCCGATGAGCCGGACCTCGCGCACCTCCGCCTCGAGGACGTGCGCGCAGGGCAGGGCGGTGACCTCCTGCGCCGCGGTGATCATCTCGGCCATCCGCCCCCGATTCTCCGAGGCGTTGAAGTAGCCGCGCACGCGCCGGGCCATATTGCCGGATTTGCCGATGTAGAGGACGCGGCGGGTGCCGTCGACGAACATGTAGACGCCGGGTTCGGCCGGCACGCCCTTGGCGAGATGCGCTTTGGCCTGGCGTCGCGCCCACCCGGCCTGGCGGACCGTCGCGAGCTCTTCGAGGGTGGTGATGCCGAAGCTCCCGAACCGCTCGAGGAGGCGGTGGAGCACCTCGCCGGTCGCCCGAGCGTCCGACAGCGCGCGGTGGTCGGGTTCGACCGCGGTGCCGAAGTGGGCGGCGAGCGTGCCGAGTTTGTGGTTGCGGACCTCGTCGCGACCGAGCACGCGGCGCGAGAGCGTCACCGTGTCGAGCACCTGGGGATTCGGCCAGTGGTAGTCGAGGCGGTCGCATGCGGAGCGGAGGAAGCCGATGTCGAAGGGGGCGTTGTGGGCGACGAGCACGGTGCCGGCGGCGAATTCGAGGAAGCTCGGAAGCACCGAGCGGATCGTCGGGGCGTCATCGACCATGGCGTGGGTGATGCCGGTGAGCCGGGAGACGAACGGGGTGATGACGGAGTGCTCGGGCTTGACGAGGGTCTGGAACTCCCCGATGACCTCCCCGGCGCGCAGCTTGACCGCACCGATCTCGGTGATCTCCGCCGTTCCCGCGTGCGTGCCCGTCGTCTCGAGGTCGACGACGACGAACGTGACGTCGTAAAGCGGGGTGCCGATGTCCTCGAGGCTCAGCTGCGTGTGCTCGAGACGGGTCGGCGCCCGATCGAAGGGAGTGGCGGGAGACGTCATGGTCGCCAGTGTGCCAGGCGCCCCTGACACGCGCTCACACCGAGGCTCCGCTGTCGCCGCCCTCGGTGCGCGACTGCTTGGGCAGGTGGAAGAACAGCCCGATCGCACCGCCGATGCCGACGGCGAGTCCGACGAGGAGGAACCATTGGGGCAGCGGACGGAAGAGGACCGCGCCGATGATGAGGAGGACGACGGCTCCGAAGGTCGCGACGACGGAGAGCATGAGCGTCGGGGGAGCCGTGCGCCACCCGATCGGGGCCGCCGGCTCGGGCTCCCAGTGCTCGGCGTCGGCCAGCCGCTCCCGGATCTCCTCGACGGGCATCTCGCTCATCGGCGCATCCGGTTCGGAGAGCCGGGCCACGACATCCTCCCAGTGGCTGTCGCTGACCCGGGAGGAGTCGCCGATCGTCTCGGATTCCGGCACCTGCCGGCGCCAGTCCTCGGTCTCGTCGTCGCTCATGTCATTCATCAGCAATCACCGCTTGCGCGATATTCCCGGCGCGGGCGAATCCGTCCCCGACCGCGGGGCCCCGGCCGTGCGCGGAGCAGGCGTGCGGTGTGCGGCGGCGGCGACCGCCTCGGCGATGACGTCGGCATCGTAGTCGAGGGTCGCCACGTGTCGACTGCGCCGCAGCGGCACGATGTCGGGGCGCACGCCGAGGCGGGACCGGAGCACCCGCAGACTCCGCGGTCCGACGACGCTGTCCTGACCGGACACGAGCACCGTCGTCGGCGTTCCCACCTGCCAGAGGTTCTCCCAGAGGTCGGTGAGGGCCGCGGCGAACGAGGCGACCGCGGCCACAGGTGTCCGGTCGCCGGCGAACTCGTCCCGGTCGGGATGGGCGATGTCGTTGCCGATCGCCGGGACGAAGGGGACGACGTGCCTGAGCACGGGCAGCAGGGGAGTGAGCGGGGAGTCGATGTGGAGACCGGGGTTGACGAGGACGATCTCATCCGGTGGGTTCGCACCCGTCGCCAGTGCCAGGGTGAGTGCCCCGCCCATCGAGAGTCCGGCGACGACGACCCGGGTGTGGCGGGCCTGGAGCTCACGCAGCTCCGCCTCGGCGGCGGTCAGCCAGTCCGCCCACGTCGTCGCCGCGAGTTCCCGCCACGTGCCGCCGTGGCCGGGGAGGAGGGGAACGGAGACGCTGAGGTCGTCGGCTGCCAGGGCGCGCGCGATCGGCTGCCAGGCCGCCGGTGAGCCGGTGATGCCGTGGAGGAAGAGGACCGCGGTGTCCGCGGTCGGGGCGATCGCCGAGTACGCGGCGCGCGGTGCGGCAGAGGGGGTGAAGTCGATGTCCATTCCACCAGCATCGCACGTCGGCCGGCGGCGCACGGTTCGACAGTGCAGTTGGATATATGATGACCGGGGACGTTCAAGCGTCGTGACATGGAAGGGTGCGCGTGTTCTACTGGTTTCTCAAACGGGTCCTGGCCGGACCCATCCTGCGGATCCTCTTCCGTCCGTGGGTGCGCGGTTTGGACAACCTGCCGCAGGACGGCCCGGCGATCATCGCCGGCAACCACATGCACTTCATGGATTCGATCTTCGTTCCGCTGCTCGCCCCCCGCCCCGTCGTCTACCTCGCGAAGAAGGACTACTTCACCGGACGCGGCATCAAGGGCGCGGCGACGCGGTGGTTCTTCAAACTCAACAACCAGCTGCCGATGGACCGCGGCGGCGGCTCCGGGTCGCAGGCGTCGCTGGAATCCGGGCTCAAGGTCCTCCGCGAGGGCAACTCGCTGGGCATCTACCCCGAGGGGACGCGCTCTCCCGACGGCAAGCTCTACCGCGGCCGGACCGGCATCGCCCGCCTCGTCCTCGAATCCGGTGCCCCCGTCATCCCCGTCGCGATCATCGGCACCGACAAGATCCAGCCCGCCGGCCGTCTCATCCCGAAGTTCCGACGCGTCGGGGTCGTCTTCGGCTCGCCGATGGACTTCTCGAAGTACGAGGGCCTGCCCGTCGACCGCTTCCTGCTGCGGTCGATCACCGATGAGATCATGTACGAGATCATGCGCCTGAGCGGCCAGGAGTACGTCGACACCTACGCCTCGACCGTGAAGACGAAGCTGCTCACCTCGGCGAAGCCGAAGAAGGCAGCGGAGGAACCCGACGACACCAACGCCGGCTGAGGACCCATCGTCCGAGGTCACAGCCCGTGTCTGCCGAGTGCTCCACAGGCAGGGACCGGTGTTCGATTCCTCCCATAACGGCGACACGCGCAAATCGTTACCTTGGGGTGTTTGTCGCGGCCTCCGCGGCAGAATAGTTTGGAGTTGTTGAATCCCACTGTAGGTTCGCTGCGAAGAGCGGTAGAATGATTCCATTCTCTGACCCTTCGAAGCGGCCTCGCTTCCCCCAGGGACTATAAGGAGGAGTCGGTGTGAACCGCTCAAGTCACGAAAGCGTCGAGTCGACGCCACTGCCGTCGGCAGCACAGGGTCTCCTGTTCGACGACGACCTGCCCGTCCTCGACGAAGAGGCCGGCTACCGCGGTCCCACCGTGTGCAAGGTCGTCGGCATCAGCTACCGGCGCCTCGACTACTGGGCACGCACCGACCTCGTCACTCCCTCGATCCGCAATGCCACCGGCTCCGGCAGCCAGCGGCTCTACAGCTTCCGCGACATCCTCGTCCTCAAGATCGTCAAGCGCCTCCTCGACACCGGTGTCGGGCTGCAGTCGATCCGCACCGCCGTCGACCACCTGCGCTCACGCGGCGTCGAGGACCTCTCCCAGATCACGCTGATGTCCGATGGCGCGAGCGTCTTCGAATGCACCTCGCCCGATGAGGTCGTCGACCTCCTCCAGGGCGGACAGGGAGTCTTCGGCATCGCCGTCGGCCGCGTGTGGAACGAAGTCGAAGGCAGCCTCTCGGAACTGCCGAGCGAGCGACTGCCCGAAGACGATTCCGCCGTCCTCGCGATGGACGAGCTCGCGCAGCGCCGCGCCCAGAAGCTCGGCTGAGCACACACCTCAGGGGGAATGGCGAAGGGCCCAACCGGATCGGTTGGGCCCTTCGTCGTTCTGCCGCACTCCGGCAGGGAGAGTCACTCCGGCAGGGAGAGCCTAGGACTGCTTAGCCGATTTTCGGCCGCGGATGTTCTCCGAGCGCAGGGCGCGCTCGAGGAGGGCGTCGAAGGAGGAGGCGACCTCCTCGGCGGGTTTGCCCGGCCACGAATGGATGGGCCGAGCTGAGCCCTGCGCCTGCTGCATGACAGCGCGTTCGGCGAGCGGAGGATTGAGGACGAGCGGGCCGAACATCTCCCGCATCTCCGTGATCCGGTAGTCGTGCTCGGTGGAACCGGCGCGCACGCGGTTGACGACGAGACCGAGCGGTTGGATGTCCGAGGTGCCGCGTTGGCGCAGCTCGTCGGCGGCGCGCAGCGCGCGATCGGCGGCGGCGACGGAGAAGAGACTCGGCTCGGTGACGACCGCCACCCGGCTGCTCGCCGTCCACGCGGTGCGGGTGAGTCCGTTGAGGCTCGGCGGGCAGTCGATGAGGACGAGCCGGTAGCCCTTCGCGATCCGGCTGAGCGCATCCTCGAGCCGGCGCAGGTAGCGCTCGGACAGGGAGGGGCGGTCGAACTCCGCGGCCCGCGGCGAGCCGGAGATGACATCGAGGTGCCCCAGCTTGTCACCGACCCACCCCGAGGGGATGATCGCCTCGGAGAGGATCTTCTGCGATTTCGGGGCGGCGAGGACGTCGGCGATGTCGACCCGCGTCGAGGTGGGGACGTCGAGTCCCGTCGACGAGTCCGCCTGCGGGTCCATGTCGACGACGAGCGTCGGGATGCCGCGGTTGTACGCGGCCGACGCGAGACCGAGGGTCACGGACGTCTTGCCGACGCCGCCCTTGAGACTGCTGATACTGAGGACAAGCACCCTCCTACGGTAACGTATCCTCCCCGTTCGGGCAGGGTCGACCACGCCGAGGTGAGCGCGGTGTCCGAATCGGGGACCCCCTGCATTCAGTGGCCCACGTCACTGAGTAGAGTGGTCTCTCGACAGCCAGTCGACTGTTCGCCGCTCGGCGACCGATACAGAAGCGAGAAACACGGATGTTCTCTAAAGTGCTTGTGGCCAATCGCGGGGAGATCGCCGTCCGCGCGTTCCGCGCGGCGTACGAACTCGGCGCCTCGACCGTTGCTGTCTTCCCCTACGAAGACCGCAACTCCGAACACCGGATGAAGGCCGACGAGGCCTACATGATCGGCGACGAGGGACACCCTGTCCGTGCCTACCTCAACGTCGAGGAGATCATCCGCGTCGCCAAGGAGTCCGGCGCCGACGCCGTCTACCCCGGGTACGGCTTCCTCTCGGAGAACCCCGATCTCGCCCGCGCGTGCGCAGAGAACGGCATCACGTTCATCGGCCCCAAGGCCGATGTCCTCGAACTCGCCGGCAACAAGGTCCAGGCGCTCTCGGCAGCCCGCGGAGCAGGCATCCCCGTTCTCGACTCGACCCGTCCCTCGGCGGACATCGCCCAGCTGCTCGCCGACGCCTCAGCGATGGAGTACCCCCTCTTCGTCAAGGCCGTCGCCGGCGGCGGTGGCCGCGGCATGCGCCGGGTCTCGGACCCCGACCAGCTCGAGGACGCCCTCAAGGCTGCGATGCGCGAAGCCGAAGGCGCCTTCGGCGACCCCACGGTCTTCATCGAACAGGCCGTGCAGCGCCCGCGCCACATCGAGGTCCAGATCCTGGCCGACAACGATGCGAACGCGATCCACCTCTTCGAACGCGACTGCTCCGTCCAGCGCCGCCACCAGAAGGTCATCGAGATCGCTCCGGCGCCCAACCTCGACCCCGAGATCGCCGCGGCGCTGCACTCCGACGCCCTGAAGTTCGCCGAGGCGCTCGGCTACCAGAACGCCGGCACCGTCGAGTTCCTCCTCGAGACCGACGGCCCCCGGGCGGGCAAGCACGTCTTCATCGAGATGAACCCCCGTATCCAGGTCGAGCACACCGTGACCGAGGAGATCACCGACGTCGACCTCGTCGCCTCGCAGATGCGCATCGCAGCGGGGGAGACGCTCGCCGACCTCGGACTGCGCCAGGAGGACATGCGGATCAAGGGCGCTGCCCTGCAGTGCCGCATCACGACGGAGGACCCGGCGAACTCGTTCCGGCCCGACACCGGCACGATCACCGCCTACCGGTCCGCCGGCGGCGCGGGCGTCCGCCTCGACGGCGGCACCGTCCACGCGGGCGCCTCGGTGAGCGCGCACTTCGACTCGATGCTCGTCAAGCTCACGTGCCGCGGACGCGACTTCGCCCAGGCCGTCTCCCGCGCCCGCCGCGCCCTCGCGGAGTTCCGCATCCGCGGCGTGTCCTCGAACATCGGCTTCCTCCAGGCCGTGCTCGAGGACCCCTCGTTCGTCGCCGGCGACCTCGCGACCTCGTTCATCGAGGAGCGCCCGCAGCTCCTCGACGCCCGGGTCAGCGCCGACCGCGGCTCGAAGATCCTCGACTACCTCGCCGACGTCACCGTCAACCGGCCCCACGGCGAGCCGACCGTGCGCCTGCGCCCGGCCGACAAGCTGCCCGTCCTCGACCTCGGCCAGGCTCCGCCTCCCGGCAGCCGCGACCGCCTCCTCGAGCTCGGTCCCGAGGCCTTCGCCCGGTCCCTGCGCGAGCAGGAGGCCCTGGCGGTCACGGACACGACGTTCCGCGACGCCCACCAGTCCCTTCTCGCCACCCGGGTGCGCACCCGCGACCTCCTCGCCGTCGCCGGCCATGTCGCGCGGATGACCCCGCAGCTGCTGAGCATCGAAGCCTGGGGCGGGGCGACCTACGATGTCGCCCTGCGCTTCCTCGGCGAGGATCCGTGGGAGCGGTTGGCCCAGCTGCGCGAGGCCGTGCCGAACATCGCCCTGCAGATGCTCCTGCGCGGGCGCAACACCGTCGGCTACACGCCGTACCCCACCCAGGTCACCGATGCCTTCGTCGACGAGGCGGCCCGCACCGGCATCGACGTCTTCCGCATCTTCGACGCCCTCAACGACATCGAGCAGATGCGTCCGGCGATCGAGGCGGTGCGCGGCACGGACACGACGATCGCCGAGGTGGCCCTCTGCTACACCTCGGACATCCTCGATCCCGCCGAGGAGCTCTACACCCTCGACTACTACCTCCGACTCGCCGAGCAGATCGTCGAGGCCGGAGCGCATGTGCTCGCGGTCAAGGACATGGCCGGCCTGCTCCGCCCGGCCGCCGCAGCGAAGCTCGTGACCGCGCTGCGGGAGAACTTCGACCTGCCCGTCCACGTCCACACCCATGACACGGCCGGCGGTCAGCTCGCGACCCTCTTCGCCGCGGCCGGCGCCGGGGCCGACGCCGTCGATGCCGCCTCGGCGGCGATGGCCGGCACGACGAGCCAGCCGAGCCTCTCCGCCCTCGTCGCCGCGTTCGAGCACACCGACCGGGACACCGGCATCAGCCTCACCGCCGTCGAGGACCTCGAATCCTACTGGGAGTCGGTGCGCAAGGTCTACGCGCCCTTCGAATCGGGTCTGCCCGGGCCGACGGGTCGCGTCTACCGGCACGAGATCCCCGGCGGTCAGCTCTCGAACCTGCGGCAGCAGGCCGTGGCCCTCGGCCTCGGGGAGCGGTTCGAGGAGATCGAGAAGATGTACGAGGCCGCCGATGACATCCTCGGCCACCTCGTCAAGGTCACGCCCTCGTCGAAGGTCGTCGGCGACCTCGCCCTCCACCTCGTCGGAGCCGGCGTCGACCCGGCCGAGTTCGCGGAGAACCCCGAGAAGTTCGACATCCCGGATTCGGTCATCGGCTTCCTCTCCGGCGACCTCGGTGACCCTCCGGGCGGCTGGCCCGAGCCCTTCCGGACGAAGGCCCTCGCCGGTCGCACCCACAAGCCCGTCACCGAGGAGCTCGCTGCGGCGGACGCGGAGGCGCTTGAGACCCCCGGGCCCGAGCGGCAGGCGAAGCTCAACGAACTGCTCTTCCCCGCCCCGACGAAGGAGTTCGAGCGGATGCGCTCGAGCTTCGGCGACCTCTCGATCGTCGAGACCGCCGAGTACCTCTACGGCCTGACCTCGGGTGAGGAGGCGACCGTCGAACTGTCCAAGGGCAAGAACCTCCTCATCGGCCTGCGCGCGATCGGCGACACCGACGAACGCGGCATGCGCTCGGTGATGTTCACCCTCAACGGGCAGCTGCGTCCGCTCGAGGTCCGCGACCGGTCCGTCGAGTCCGACGTCAAGACCGCGGAGAAGGCCGACCCGTCGAAGCCGGGGCACGTCTCGAGCCCGTTCGCCGGTGTCGTCACCCTCCAGGTCGGCGTCGGCGACACCGTCGAGGCCGGCGATGTCATCGCGACGATCGAGGCGATGAAGATGGAGGCCTCGATCACCGCGCCCGTGGCCGGGCCGATCTCCCGGATCGCGATCGACTCCGTCTCCCAGCTCGAGGGCGGCGATCTCGTGGCGGTCATCGATGCCTGAGCGGGACATCCGCCTGTGGGGTGACCCCGTGCTCCGCAGCAAGGCCGACCCGATCACCGTCTTCGACGACTCCGTGGCGGCACTGGCCGCCGACCTCGTCGACTCGTCCCTGCCCGAGGGGCGGGCAGCCGTCGCCGCACCGCAGATCGGGGTGGGGCTGCGGGCCTTCGGCTACGACCTCGACGGGCGCACCGGGTACGTCATCAACCCCGAGATCGTCGAACTCGGCGGTGCGCTGCGCGACATCGACGAAGGCTGCCTGTCCGTGCCGGGGCTCTTCTTCCTCACCCCGAGGTGGGAGTTCGCCCGGGTGCGCGGTGTCGACGCGCAGAACAACCCGATCGAGATCTCCGGCACCGAGGTGTTCGCGCAGATGCTCCAGCACGAGGTGGCGCACCTCGACGGGCAGGTCTACATCCAGACGCTGCCGGGGGAGCGCCGCCGCGAGGCGATGAAGGCCATCCGCAGCGCGGACTGGTTCCTCGCCTCATGACAGTCACCGAGGCGCCCGCCCGGGGTGCCGAGAACGAAGGGAAGTCCATGGTCATCGCCCGCACCGCTGTCATCGGCAGCGGACTCATGGGAGCCGGCATCGCCGAGGTGCTCGCGAAGTCCGGTCTCGACGTCATCGTCTCCGAGGTCAGCGACGAGGCGGCTGCCGCCGGTCAGGCGCGGATCGAGAAGTCACTGGCCCGGGCCGTGGAGAAGGGCAAGCTCACGGCCGCCGAGAGCGAGGCGGCCAAGGCGCGGCTGCGATTCACCACCGACATCACCGAGCTCGCCGACCGGCAGCTCGTCATCGAGGCGGCGAGCGAGAACGAGGAGATCAAGAAGTCGATCTTCGCCCGCCTCGACGAGGTCGTCACCGATGAGGAGGCGATCTTCGCATCGAACACCTCGTCGATGCCGATCATCCGCTTCGCACAGGCGACCTCGCGACCCGAGCGGGTCCTCGGCATCCACTTCTTCAATCCCGCACCCGTCCAGCCGCTCGTCGAGGTCGTGTCCTCGGTGCTCACCGACCCGGGCGTGGCCGAGTCCGTCACGGAGTTCGTGTCACAGGTGCTCGGCAAGACACCGGTGCAGGCCCAGGACCGGCCCGGGTTCATCGTCAACGCCCTCCTCATCCCGTACCTGTGCTCGGCGATCCGCATGCTCGAGTCGGGGGCGGCGACGAAGGAGGACATCGACGCCGGCATGGTCGGCGGGGCCGCCCACCCGATGGGTCCGATCGCCCTCGCCGATCTCGTCGGGCTCGACACCTGCCTGTTCGCGGCTCAGAGCATCTTCGATGAGACCGGGGATCCCGCCGCGAAGCCTCCGGTCCTCCTCTCCCGCATGGTCGATGCCGGTCTCCTCGGGAGGAAGACCGGCCGCGGCTTCTACGAGTACTGAGCCCGCACACGCCGACGGGGCTGTCTGCGCATCGTGCGCAGGCAGCCCCGTCGGCGTCGAACGGCGGGGCCCTGAGCTCAGCCGGCGAGGAGCTTCTCGTAGCTGGCGAGCTTGACGCAGGCGACGAGTCCCTCGGCGGCGAGTTCGACGTCGGCCAGGGTCGGCATCGTCGGAGCGATGCGGATGACATTGCCCTGCGGGTCGAGCCCGTACGGGTGCGTCGCCCCGGCCGGGGTGAGCTTGACCCCGGCCTCGGCGGCGAGCTTGACGATCCGATCGGCCGTGCCCTCGAGGGTGGTCAGGGTGATGAAGTAGCCGCCGTCGGGCTTCGTCCACGTCGCGAGGTCGGTTCCGCCGAGTCCGGATTCCAGAGCGTCGAGCACCGCGTCGAACTTCGGGGCGATGATCTCCGCGTGCTTGCGCATATGGTCGATCACGCCCTGGCTGTCCTTGAAGAAGCGCAGGTGACGCAGCTGGTTGACCTTGTCGGGCCCGATCGCGATGTTCGCGAGGTTCGAGGTGAACCAGCGCATGGTCTCCGGACCACCGGCGAAGAACGAGACTCCGGAACCGGCATGGGTGATCTTCGAGGTCGAGGCGAAGATCCAGGGGCGTTCGGGATGGCCGGCGGCCGCGCAGAGGGAGAGGATGTCGATCGTCTCCGGGTGTTCGTCGCGGAGGTGGTGAAGGGCGTACGCGTTGTCCCAGAGCAGCGTGAAGTCCGGGGCGGCAGCGGGCATCGCCGCCAGCGCGGCGGCCCGGTCGGGAGTGATGGTGATCCCCGTCGGGTTCGAGTACATCGGCACGAGCCACATGCCCTTGACGGTCGGGTCCGCGGCGAGGCGCTGCGCCGCGTCGAGGTCGGGGCCCTCATCGTCCATCGGAATGCTCAGCAGCTCGAAGCCGAGGGATTCGGCGAGAGTGAAATGGCGGTCGTAGCCGGGGACCGGGCAGATGAGCTTGTGGGTGCCCGCCCCCCACGGGGTGGAATCGGCGGCTGTGCCGTGGAGGAGGGCGAAGGTGAGCGCCTGCGCCATGAGGGTGAGCGAGGCGTTGCCGCCGGCGAGCAGCTGCTCGGCGGGCACCTTGAGCAGCGGCGCGAAGATCTCCCGGAGTTCGATGATCCCGTCGAGGCCACCGTAGTTGCGCGTGTCGACACCCCCCGGTGTCCGGTAGTCGTCCCCGGTCACCTGCGTGAACAGGTCGACCGCGAGGTCGAGCTGGGCGGGACTCGGCTTGCCTCGGGTGATGTCGAGGTCGAGGCCGCGCGAGGCGAACTCCTCGTACGCGCGGGAGGCCTTCTCGAGTGCGGACTCGAGATCGGGGGTGGGGGTCATCGATGCTCCTTCTCGCCGCGCTGCGGCGGTGGTGACTGCCGGTGCCTCCATCCTAGTCACAGGGCGGGCCGGGCGTGTTCGTTAGAGTGTGTTCCTGAGACGATCGGCCGCAGAGTCGCAGAGGAGGACAGCGCCATGGTCAGACCCCGGGCTCAGGCCGCGCATGGGACTCGGTTCGGCACTCAGGCCCACCTCTACGACGCCGTCCGCCCCGACTATCCGCAGGCGGCCCTCGACCTCCTCGGCGCCGGCTGGGCCGGGCTGCGGGTGTGCGACCTCGGGGCGGGCACGGGAATCCTCAGTCGGAGGCTGCTCGCCGCCGGCGCCGAGGTCGTCGCCGTCGACCCCGACGCCGCGGCCCTCGAGCACAATCCGGCACCGTCTCTCGTCGGGTCCGCGGAGACGACCGGCCTGGCGACCGGCAGCGTCGACGTCGTCACGGTCGCCCAGGCCTGGCACTGGTTCGACGAGGCGGCGGCGGGGGAGGAGATCGCGAGGATCCTCACGCCCTCCGGTCGGCTGCTCATCCTCATCAACCAACTCGACGTCCGCGTCGACTGGGTGCTGCGGCTCAGCCGCATCATGCACGCCGGGGACGTCTACCGGCCCGCGTACGTGCCCGCGCCGCGCGGCTTCAGCCTCCACGACCGGGCCGTCATCGACTTCTCCACCCCGCTCGACGTCGACGGCATCGTCGATCTCGCGCGCACCCGGTCGTACTGGCTGCGGTCGAGCGAGGCGACCCGCAGCCGCGTCGAGGCGAACCTGCGCGGCTATCTCACCGAGGAGCATCCGATCACCGGCACCGTCGACCTGCCCTACATGTGCCTGGCCTACCTGCTCGCGCGTGAACGCTGAACGGCGGGCAGGCACGCGCTCATGCTTCTCTGCCCGCCGGTGCGGATCAGCCCTGGCTCAGAGGGGCCGGTCGTCCTCGGTCTCGACCACCTCGGTGGATTCGATGACCTCGGTCTGCTTCGGCGCCTGATGGGAGACGCTGATCTTGCGCGGTCGTGCCTCCTCGGCGACGGGGATCGTCAGGGTGAGCACCCCGTCCTCGTAGTCGGCGCGGATCCGGTCGAGGGCGACGCGGTTGCCGAGGGTGAGCTGGCGGGCGTACGTGCCCGAGGTCCGCTCCCTGGTCAGCCACTTGACGTCCTTGTCCGCCACCGGTGAGGTCCGCTGCGCGCGCACCGTGAGCGTGCGGTCCTCGACATCGACGTCGATGCTCGAGGGGTCGACCCCGGGCATGTCGATCTGCGCGACGAACACCTCGCCGTCGCGGTAGAGGTCCATCGGCATGGTCGCGGCGTTCGGGGTGCGGGTGACCTCGGTGAAGAAGCGGTCGAGATCGCGGATGGGATCGAAGCGAGTGGCCATGATCGTCCTTTCATTGGGGGAACCGGTCCTGTATTGAGTCAAACACACTCAATTTTGAAATCAATCCTCACACATGGAACTCTCAAACAATATGAGCCTGTCTCCGATCCTCGCCGCCCTCGTCCCGGTCACAGCACTCATCGTGCTCGGCCTGGGACTGCGGAGGACTCCGCTGTTCTCCGGCGAGGACTTCTGGGCGGGGGCGGAGAGGCTCGCGTACTACTGTCTCCTGCCCGTCCTCCTCTTCACCTCCGTCGCCGAGGTGGACGTCACCGCCGTCCCCGTGCTCCGACTCGCCGTCGCCCTCGTCGTGCCCACGCTCATCGTCTCGCTGTTCATCATCGTCCTCCGCCGCGTCGTCGCCGCGGATCTGCCGGCGTTCACCTCGGTGCTCCAGGGCGGGATCCGCTTCAACACGTACATCGGCCTCTCGATCTCCGCGAGCCTGCTCGGACCGACCGGGGGAGCGCTGGCGGCGATCGTCGCGGCCATCCTCGTGCCCACGGTCAACATCGTCTCGAGTCTCGGGTTCGAGTTCCTCCGCACGGGACGACGGTCGGTCCTCGGCCTCCTCCGCGTCATCGTCCTCAACCCCCTTGTCATCGGGTGCGCCCTCGGGGGACTGTGGAACCTCAGCGGGTGGGCGCTGCCGGAACTCGTCTCCGGTGTCCTCGATCCGCTCGCGGCTGCGGCCCTGCCGATCGGCCTCATCTGCGTGGGAGCGGGACTGCGGTGGTTCTCCCTGCGGGAGCACGGCGCCGGCCTCGTCTGGTCGACGGCGGTCAAGCTCGTCGTCCTGCCCGGGCTCAGCCTCGCCGCGCTCGTCGTGCTCGACGTCCCCGCCGAGGCGGCCGTGGTCGGACTGATCTTCCAGGCGATCGCGACGGCGAGCTCGGGTTATGTCATGGCCCGGCAGCTCGGCGGCAACGCCGAGCTCATGGCCGCGCTCATCGCCGCCCAGACGGTGCTCATGCTCGCCACCCTGCCCCCGACGCTGCTCCTCGCCCAGCTCGTCTTCGGGGTCTGAGGAGTCCGCCGCAGGGGCCGGAAGTCGGCCCGGCGTGGGGAAGCACAACGGCCGGCTCCCCGCGGTGGGGAACCGGCCGTGTCAGCGGAGTCTCATTCGCTGTCAGCGGAGTCTCACTCGCTGTCGGCGGAGATGTCCGGGTGACGCGAACCGAGCGCGTTGTCGATCGAGAGCAGACCCGAGCCGCTGTCGCCGACGATCTCGAGGCGACCGATGATCTCGGAGATGCTCGCCTCTTCCTCGACCTGCTCGTCGATGAACCAGTTGAGCAGGGGAAGGACGTCGAGGTCGCCCTCGGCCTGGGCGGTGCGGTAGATGTTGCGGATCGACTCGGAGACCTTCTCCTCGTGGGCGAGCGCGGCCTTGAAGAAGTCGAGCGGACGGGAGCCGGAGACCTTCGGGGCGGCGATGTCACCGATCTGCGGGGCGAAGCCGCGGTCGACGCAGTGCTGGATGAACTTCGCGGCGTGGACCTGCTCCTCCTCCGACTGGGCGCGCATCCACCGGGTCATGCCGGTGAGCTCGAGGTCGTCGAGCTGAATGGACATCTGCAGGTAGACCATCGAGGCCTCGAGTTCGAGCGTGACCTGCTCGCCGAGGACCTTCTGCATTGCGGGGCTCAGGTGCATGTGAATCTCCTAATGCGTTGTCAGGCAGCGGACTGCCGCCTGCGTCGTGACCAGCTTGACACCATTTCTGGAATCATTCCAGTGTGGAAAGGCTCGGCAAACAGTGCTGAGGCAAGCCGAACCATCACTCGCCGATCTCCGGGTGGCGCTCATTCCACCGGGTGGCCTGTTCGAAGGCGTGGGCGATCTCGAGGAGGCGGACGTCGTCGCCGGGCTTCGCGACGAGTTGGACCCCGACGGGCAGTCCCGCGGCGGAGAACCCGGCGGGCACGGAGATCGCGGGGCAGCCGGTGGCGGTGATGAGGCACAGCGCCCGCATCCAGTCGAGGTAGGTCTCGAGCTGGGTGCCGTCGATCTCCATGGGGTATTCGATGCCGACGTCGAAGGGCAGGACCTGGCACGTGGTGAGGACGAGGAGATCGTGATCGGCGAAGAACCGCTGCACCTCGCCGCTCAGCCTGGCGCGGGCGGCCTCGGCGGAGACGATCTGCGGGCCGGTGAGCCGCTGCCCGGCTTCGATGTTCCAGCGCACGGATTCCTTCATCCGGTCGCGATCGGTCTCGTAGAGCCCGCCCCAGGAGGCGAGGAAGTCCATGGCCCGGCGCACGCCGAAGACCTCGTCGCCGTCGGAGAGATCGGGGATGACATCGTCGACGGAGGCACCGAGGTCCGCGAAGACGGGAGCGGTGGCCGCGACGATGTCGACGACCTCCGGCTCGACGGGCAGGAGGCCCTTGAGGTCGGGGCTGAACCCGATCCGGACGCCCGTGAGGTCGGGGGCCTGCCCGCCGAGGCGGAACTGGGGACGGTCGAAGACGGACCCGGGTTCGGCCAGGATCGCCGGCAGTCCGGGTTCGGGACCGGCGGCGATGCTCATGAGGAACGCGATGTCGGAGACGGTGCGCGCCATGAAGCCGGTCTGTCCGAGCCAGGAGAACGGCGAGGGGGAGGAGTTGGGGATCCGCCCGTTCGTCGGACGGAAGCCGGCGACGTTGTTGAAGGACCCGGGGGAGCGCAGCGATCCGCCCATGTCGGACCCGTCGCCGGAGGCCTGGATGCCCGCGGCCAGGGCCGCTCCGACGCCGCCGGAGGAGCCCGAGGCGGACTTGTCGAGATCGTACGGGTTGCGGGTGACGCCGAAGACGGGGTTGAACGTGTGGGAGCCGGCGGCGAACTCGGGGACGTTCGTCTTGCCCGTCGTGATCACCCCGGCACGGCGCAGCCGGGAGATGATGAGGGAGTCGGACTGCGGCACGCGGTCGGCGAAGATCGGCGACCCCCACGTCGTCCGCATGCCCGCGGTGTCGTTGGTGTCCTTGTGGGTCATCGGCACTCCGTGGAGCGGGCCGATCTCGGCTCCGGCCGCGAGCGCCTCGTCGGCGGCTGCGGCTTCCGCCCGCGACCGGTCGTCGTCGCGGGTGACGACGGCGTTGAGCGCGGGGTTGACCTCGTCGATGCGGCGCAGCTGATCGTCCAGCGCCTCCCGGGCCGAGATCTCCTTGTCAGCGATCCTCGCGGCGAGTTCGCGGGTGCTCATCCAGCGCAGGTCCTCACTCATCCCTCCGCCCTCCCGAGGTCGGAGAGCACGGCCGTCAGGGCGGCGCGCAGGCCCGTCTCCAGGGTGGTGGGCACATCGTCGGGGGCGAAGTGCGGGGAGTGGTTGCCCGCCGGCGGTTCGTCGCCGTCGAGGATGGCGGGGGAGTAGCCGCCGAAGAACCAGTAGACGTAGGGCACTCCGAGCGCGTCGCCGAACGCCCCGAAGTCCTCACTGCCGGTCACGGCGGGCACGACGTGGACGTGGTCCTCGCCGAGTTCGGCGCCCGCGGCGGAGACGAAGGCGGCCGTGCGATCGGGATCGTTGACGCAGCGGGGAAAGGAGTGCATCGGTTCGATGAGAGGCTCGGGGGCGCCGGAGGCCTCGGCTTCGGCGCGGACGATGCGGTGGACCCGGTCGAGGACGACGGCGCGGACGTCCTCGTCGAAGGTGCGGATGTTGAGGGTGAAGACCGCGGTCTCGGGGATGATGTTCTCCTTGAGTCCGCCGTGGAACGTGCCGACGGTGACGACGGCGGTGTCGCGGCCCGAGATCTCCCGGGACACGATCGACTGGAGGCGGGTGATCATGAAGGCGCCGAGGACGATCGGGTCGATCGCGTTCTCCGGCTGGGAGCCGTGCGCCTGCTTCCCGCGGACCGTGACGCGCAGGGAGTCCGACATCGCCATCGCCGTGCCGGAGGAGACGTAGACGTCTCCGGCACGTCCGGGCCACACGTGCTGACCGTAGACGACCTCGGGATTGACCACGGTCTCCCACAGGCCGTCGTCGAGCATCGCCTGCGCTCCCGCAGCGGTCTCCTCCCCGGGCTGGAAGAGGAGGACGACGGTGCCGGCCCACGCTTCCCGGTGCTCGGTGAGGAACCGGGCGAGGTAGAGGCCGACGGTGATGTGGGTGTCGTGGCCGCAGCCGTGCATGACCGGGGTCGTCGTCCCGTCGGGCAGGGTGCCCTCGGCGTGGGAGGCGTAGTCGAGTCCGGTGTCCTCGGCGATCGGCAGTCCGTCCGTGTCGGCGCGGTAGGCGACGACGGGTCCCTCGCCGTTCTCGATGACGGCGACGACGCCGGTGCCGCCGAACGTCTGGGGTGCGAGGCCGAGTCCGGTGAGGAACTCGGCGATCGCTGCCGCCGTCTGCGTCTCGGCCATGGAGAGCTCGGGGGTGCGGTGGAACTGCTGGTAGTCGGCGACCGCCTCGGCGAGGGAATCGGTGACCGCGGTGCGCAGGCGCGTTGTCAGCGGCATGGCGTCCTTTCGTGCTCGGTCGGGAGCTCAGTTGATCCCGACGGTGTCCTCACCGGAGTCATCGCGGGTGTCGGTGACGGCCCGGTTCCGGGTGAACCACGTGATGACGATGGTGACAATGACCACAATAGCGACGTCGCCGGGGGCGAGGACGGGCACGACCGGAATGAGGACGAGGATGACGAGGGCGGCGACGGCCAGCGCGATGATCGTCGACTTCACCTGCCGGAGTGAGACGATGAGCTGGACGGTGACCCCGCCGAGGATCGCCGGGAGGATGTAGAGCTGGGCGATGAGGGTGATGTTCTCCGGGATGACCGTGACGAGCCAGGTGCCGAGGACCCCGACGAAGAGGACCATGGAGACGACGTGGATCATCGCGGCCCCGCAGATCGCCATCGTCGCCGCGTACTCGCCCTTCCGGGTGCCCGGCTTCGCCCCGATCGTGTCCTGGGCGACGATCGCCGAGGGCAGCAGCTTGTTCGCGACGTTGCCGATCATGAACGCCTGGTACATCCCGGCCGGTCCGAGGATGGGGAAGTACGTGAGCGGTTCGACGACGTAGAAGACGCCGTAGACGGCGAAGACGGCGAGGAACGCGGTGAGGATGTCGCCGAACCCGATGTCGGCGTCGGCGACGACGAGGAGGTAGAACGGCACCGAGGTGGCGATGAGGAACCCGATGAAGAGCGTGATCGAGCCCCACTTCGTCGTCGTGGCTTCGAATGCCTCATGCGAGGGCGAGGGAATGACGGACATGAGGCC
Organism: Brevibacterium sp. LAARM2_SD2; assembly: GCF_057364785.1. Lineage (NCBI taxonomy): Bacteria > Bacillati > Actinomycetota > Actinomycetes > Micrococcales > Brevibacteriaceae > Brevibacterium > Brevibacterium sp. LAARM2_SD2. Next base: position 90,427 of record NZ_JBNFOM010000002.1, read on the forward strand.
TCCTTCAGGCGTCGGGCATGCCGAGGCCGGCGTAGTGGGCGAAGTAGGCGGCGACGAGACCGGCGAGCACGGAGATGCCCAGTCCCCATTCCTTCAGCCACGACTGGCGGAGGACGTGGGCGGCGGCGAGGCAGATCGCCATCGTCACCGCGGACACGGCGATCGCGATGACGTGGGTGGGCGACTTCGGGATCTCGCGGAACGTCAGCGCCGCGAACGCCGCGAGCAGCGCGGCACCGGGCACGAGCGACATGAGGGCGGGATTGATCTTCTCGAGCTTGTGGGAGCTGCGTTTGAAGATCGGGGTGAGGATGAGCGCCGAGAGCATCCAGCCGGCGCCGGAGAGGCTCATCGCCATGAGCGCGACGATGAAGACGCCGCGGGTGAAGGTCGCATCGCCGAGGTTGGCGTCCATCGTCCCGGCCGCGATCGAGGCCGAGGCCACCTCGGTGGCGGCGGAGCCGATGAGGCCGACGCGGACGATGACCGGGGGAGTGCCGAAGAGCGGCAGGAGAGCGATGGCGACGAGGACGACGGCGAGCGAGGGGCCGATCGCCGCGACCCCGCCGGCCCGGAAGGCGGCGGTGACCTCGGCCTGGCTCATGTCGGCCGAGGCGGCGTTCTGCCGCACCGCGCGCATGTAGATGAGGGATTGGATGACGACGACGCCCATGACGGACAGCGCGAGGATCCACAGGACCGGGGCGTTGGCCAGGGGCAGATAGTCGGCGGAGGCACTTGCCGTCACCATGGTCGGACTCCTCACCTCGGGTGATTCTTCTCGTGTGAGCAAGATAACCCCAAACGCCGAGGCGGCCCAGAGGCAGCGCGAAACTTCCCATCAGATGAGAAGCCGGTGGTCGTGGCAGAATCGGTGACATGCTCGAGCCCGTCATCGCCGAGAATCTCGACCGCGCCGAAGCCTGCTGGGTGCAGGCGCTGCGGCGTCTGGGACCGCCCGAGGCGAGTGCGCACTATGCCGCGCCGAGCGGCTGCGGGGGCTGGTCGAACCGCGATCTCGTCAACCACCTCATCGGCGGGGGACTGCGGTACGCGATGCTGCTCGCCCAGGACCCGCCCGCCGAGGTGGAGGCGACGAGGGACCGGGACCACCTCGGCGAGGATCCGCTCGAGGCGTTCTGGACCCATGAGCACCGCTTCCGCCGGCTCGCCGCCGAGGTCGATCTCAGCGTCTCGGTCAGCCACCGCATCGGGGATCTGCCGGGCACCCAGCTCGTGCGGATGCGGATCCTCGAACTCGCCCTCCATGCCGCTGACCTCTCCGCCGGCACCGGCGATCCGTGGCCGGTCGATGAGGCGCTCGCGGAGTTCATGGCGACCGACCTCGCCGCGCTCATCGTCGACCTCGGCGACACCGGCGGCTATGCGCCGCCGCGCACCGACGCGCCGGCCGCGAGTGCGGCCGACCGGGTGCTCCTGCTGTCGGGACGCCCGGTCAGCCGCCGCGGATGATCATTCCTGGGCGGCGGCGCCGCGGACGATGACCTTGTCGCGTTCGGGATTGGCGAAGAGCAGAGTGAGCACCGCCGAGACCGCCGCGGCGACGCCGAGGACCTGGAAGGCCGTCGCATAGCCGAGGCCGGGGCTGGCGGCGGCATCGACGATGAGCCCGGTGACGTAGGGTCCGACGAGCCCGCCGATGGCCATGAGGGCGAGGAACACCCCCAGGGTGCCGGCGGTCTGCTGGGGCGGACAGATCTCGGAGACCGCGGCATTCGACAGCGGGAGGACGACGACCCCGACGCCGTAGCCGATCGCGACGATCGCGACCGCGGCGGCCGCGTTCTCGATCGAGGGCAGGAGGAAGAGGATGCCGCCGCCGACGACGACGAGCAGCGAGGGTCCGACGATGCGGACGAACCGCGACGACCAGCCGCGGGCGAGGAGGAAGTCGGAGAGCAGGGTGCCGCCGATGAGGCTGATGAGACCGACGATCGAGGGGATCGCGAGCATCGACCCGGCCTCGAGGCGGCTGAAGCCGAGACCGACCTCGAAGTACGACGGCAGCCAGGTGAGGACGACGGTGACGAGGGCGTAGATGCTCGCCACGAGCGGGACACCGGTGAGGAAGGTGCGGGTGAGGAAGATCCTCGCCCACGGCACGCGGGGCTCGTCCGAGTCATCCGCGGCGGTGTCCTCGGCTGCGGCGTCGGAGTGCGCCTTCTTCGCCGGTCCGGTCGCCTTCGCCGGGATGTAGGGGCCGACCTCCCAGAAGCGCAGCCAGAAGAAGCACCAGACGATGCCGATGACGGCCATCGTGATGAGCGCGCTGCGCCAGCCGAACGTCACCGAGAGGTAGGCGAGCAGGGGAGCGAGGACGATCTTCGCCACCGAGGCGGCGCTGGCGAGCAGCGCACCCGGGAAGCCGCGGCGTGACGAGGGGTGCCACGAATATGCGGCGGTGTGGATGAGGGCGGAGCTCGGGCCCTCGGCGAAGCCGAGGAGCATCCGGGAGGCGACGAGGACGGCGAAGGTCGCGGCGACGACGAGCGGGAGCATGGCGGCCGCCCACACGAGTGCGAGCACGAGGAGGACGGTGCGCAGCGACATCCAGCGGTTGAGGGCGCCGGCGAAGAAGCCGCCGACCGTGAAGGCGAAGAAGAAGAGGCTGCCGACGAGGCCGATCTGAGCGGCGCTGATGCCGAGTTCCTCCCCGAGGGCCTGGGCGATGATGCCGAAGGCGGCCTTGTCGCCGTAGTTGACGACGTAGAGGACGACGAGCAGACCTGTCAGCGACCAGGCCTTGCGGCGGGATTCCGACCCGGCTGAAGCGAGTGCGACAGGGGGAGTGGACTGAGGGTGAACCATGAAGCTTCCTTGCGTCGTGGTGACATCCGACCGATCTCCTGTGGCCGCGATCACACTCACCCTATTGAACGCTCGTTAGATAAGTCAACAGTCCGATGTCTGCTCCTTCCGTGGAGGCGAATCGACGCCGAGATCGGCTGAGCCCGGGGTGTGACTAGGGGAGTAGTCCGATGACTGAGAGTCGGGGCAGAGCATTCGGTTGGACGCTGGTGTCGCTCAGGCGAGTTCATCCGACCACCGAGCAGGTGGAGATGCCGGTGCGCGATGCGCTGGCCGGCAATGGTTCCGAGAAGTCCGGGCAATCCGAAAGCCGCCGTCGCACAGGCGGGCCGCAAGTCATGGTCGCGCAGGCCGGCGAAAGCGGCGATCAGTGAGTCGCGCGCAGCACGGGCCGACGCTGCGGACTCCGTGTCGACCCGCAGACTCCGGGATGGCCTGCACGCTCCATGTCGACCTGCGGGCTCCATGAGAGACACGAGATGAGGCCGGGGCAGTGGCTTCATCGGTTTAGTTAACATAATGTATATTATCGGCGCTATACGCTGGAAGGCCGGGACGCGGCAGTGCCGTGAATGTGCGTGTGGCCGCGAACAGCGTCCAGCTGTCCGCGGCCACACGATGATCCGACGGTCATCCGCTCCCGACGTAGCCGCCGAGGCCGACCTTGCCGGAGTCGTCCGAACCACCGGAGCCGCCGCCGTCGTCCGCGGCGCCGGTCTCCTTCGTCAGGCCGGCTTTCTCACCGCATGTCGGCCAGGCACCGGGTCCCTGTTCCGCGAGCGTCTTCTGGGCGATGCGGATCTGCTCCTGCTTGCTCGCCTCATGCGGCATGCCCTCACCGCCGAACGCCTCCCATGTCTGCTCCGAGAACTGCAGACCGCCGTAGTAGCCGTTGCCCGTGTTGATGCTCCAGTCACCGCCGGACTCACAGTCGGCGACGCGATCCCAGACGCTCTCGGATTCAGCGGCCTGGGCTGGTGGACTGAGGCCGACGAGTCCGGCGGCGGCGATCGCGCCGACTCCGGTGAGCAGTGCTGTTCTGCGCAGAGTGGTCGCAGCGTGTCTCACGAATGTCATCTCCAAAGATCGACTGCATTCGGTCAAGCGGTCCGGCCGTTACCGAACCGTTATCCACGCTAACGACGATGAGCACATCTGTCCGGGGTCCGCGCGTGGGAATCGTCTCAGAGGACGGTCACCGTGCCCTGAGTGCGCCGACTCCCCCGGATCAGAAGATCTGGATGACGTGCCCGGTGAGGCCGGTGCCGTTCGGCGGGCTCCCGCCGTCGTCCGACTCGGGTGCGTCGCCGGTGTCTGCCGAGTCGCCGGCGGTGCCGTCGGCAGGCGCGTCGTCCGTCGGCTCTTCGGGCGCTGCCGGTTCTTCCGCGGCGGGCTCCTCAGGCTTCGGCTCTTCAGCCTTCGGCTCTTCAGCCTTCGGCTCTTCAGCCTTCGGTTCCTCGGCCTTGGGCTCCTCGGGTGCCGGCGGCTCCTCAGCCTTCGGTTCGTCCTTCTTGGGTTCCTCGGCCTTGGGCTCTTCGGGCTTCGGCTCGTCCTTCTTCGGCTCTTCGGCCTTCGCGTCCTCGTCCTTCTCGGCCTCGGAGGCTCCGCCGTCATCGGCAGCGCCGTTCGCCTTCGTCAGGCCGGCCTTCTTCCCGCACGTCGGCCAGGCGCCGGGACCCTGCACGGCGAGCGTCTTCTGCGCGATCCGGATCTGCTCCTCACGGCTGGCTTCGTGCGGCATGCCCTCACCGCCGAACGCCTTCCACGTCTGCAGCGAGAACTGCAGACCGCCGTAGTAGCCGTTGCCCGTGTTGATGCTCCAGTCGCCGCTCGATTCGCAGGCGGCGACGCGATCCCACACACTCTCGGACTCATCGGCCTGGGCGGGCGCATTCGCACCGAGGAGACCGGCCGCGGCCAGTGCCCCGGCCCCGACGAGCATCGCGGATCTGCGCAGGAAGGTGCTGACGAGTTTCACAGTGGTCATCTCCGTTGTGAGGTGGGTGCATGCCCTTGGGAAGGAGCCTCGGACACGGCCGGACGTTACCGAACCGTTAGAAACGGTAATCGACTTCTCCGGCCGTGTCTATACGGGCACGGAAAGTTCACACCTGTACACTCTGCCGGACATAATCGCCGAGGTGGCGCGCCGTGAGCGTGGCACCGTCGGCGATGAGCTCGGCGGGATTGCCGGTGAAGACGACCCGCCCGCCGTCGTGTCCGGCTCCCGGCCCGAGATCGATGATGTGATCGGCATGCGCCATGACCGCCTGATGGTGTTCGATGACGATGACGGTACGGCCGGCGTCGACGAGGCCGTCGAGGAGGCGCAGGAGGTTCTCGACATCGGCGAGGTGGAGGCCGGTCGACGGCTCGTCGAGCACGATGACCGACGCCGCGTCGGCGGCCTTCGCCGACAGATGCGCGGCGAGTTTGAGGCGCTGCCGCTCACCGCCGGACAGCGTCGTCAGCGGCTGGCCCAGACTGATGTAGCCGAGACCGACGTCGACGAGGGTGGCGGCGATCTTCGCGGCCTGCGGGATCCTCGACTCCCCCGCTGAGAAGAAGTCGACCGCCTCGGCGGCGGGCATGTCGAGCACCTCGCGGATGTTCCTGCCCCCGAACGTGTAGTCGAGCACCGCGGCCTGGAAGCCCTTGCCCTGACAGACATCGCACGGGGCCGACATCCCCGCCATCATCCCGAGATCCGAATAGATCACGCCGGCCCCGTTGCACACCGGACAGGCCCCTTCGGAGTTCGCGCTGAAGAGGGCCGGTTTGACGTCGTTGGCCTTCGCGAACGCCTTGCGGATCGGTTCGAGCATGCCGGTGTACGTCGCCGGATTGCTCCGTCTCGATCCCCTGATCGGCGTCTGGTCGATGATGATGACCCCGTCGCGGGTGACGAGCGAGGTGTCGATGAGCGTGCTCTTGCGGATCCGGCGACCCCGGTGACGACGGTGAGCACCCCGAGGGGGATGTCGACGTCGACGTCGCGGAGATTGTGGCCGTCCGCTCCTCTGATCTCCAGTGCGCCCGTCGGTGTGCGCACGGCCTCCTTGAGCGCGGCGGTGAAGCCGAGATGATCGCCGGTGCGCGTGCCCGACTCCCGCAGACCCGCGACCGTGCCGGTGAAGCAGATCTCTCCCCCTGCGGTGCCGGCACCGGGGCCGAGGTCGACGACATGATCGGCGATGCCGATCGTCTCCGGTTTGTGCTCGACGACGAGGACGGTGTTGCCCTTGTCCCGCAGCTGCAGGAGCAGACGGTTCATCGACTCGATGTCGTGAGGGTGGAGGCCGATCGTCGGTTCGTCGAAGACGTAGGTGACGTCGGTGAGCGCGGAGCCGAGATGGCGGACGAGCTTGATCCGCTGGGCCTCTCCCCCGGACAGCGACCCCGATGAGCGCTCGAGGGAGAGGTAGCCGAGTCCGATGTCGACGAAGGCCTGCACGGTCTCTTTCAGAGACGCGACGAGCGGTGCGACACCGGGGTCGTCGATCTCAGCGAGCCACGCGGTCAGCTCCGAGATCTCCATCGCGCACACCTCGGCGATGGACTTCCCGGCCAGCAGCGAGGACCGCGCCGCCGCATTGAGCCGCGTGCCGTGGCACTCGGGGCACTCGGTGAAGACGACGGCGCGGTCGACGAACTCCCGGATGTGCTTCTGCATGCCGTCGCGGTCCTTGGACAGGAACGACTTCCGGATCTTCGGGATGAGGCCGTCATAGGTGAGGTTCGTCCCGCTGACGACGATCTTCTCCCCCTCGAGATCGAGCAGGGCGCGCCGCTGCGCGGCCGTGAACTCGGCCACCGGGACGTCGGGGTCGAAGAACCCCGACTCCGCGTAGAAGCGGACGGACCAGCCGCCGACCTTGAACCCGGGGACGGTGATCGCCCCCTCGTTGATCGACTTCGTCTCGTCGACGATCTGCGCGACGTCGATGTCGGTGGCCGTGCCCATCCCCTCGCAGTGCGGGCACATGCCGCCGTTGACGCTGAATTCGCGCCGTTCGACCTCCTTCGCATCGCCCTTGACCGTCGTCACCGCGCCCTTGCCGCTGATCGTCGCGACGTTGAACGAGTAGGCGTTGGGCGAGCCGAGGTTCGGTTCGGCGAGCCGGGAGTAGAGGATCCGCAGCTTCGCGTTGATGTCGCTCACGGTGCCCACGGTCGAGCGCGGGTTCGCCCCGATCCGCTCCTGATCGACGAGGATCGCCGTCGTCAGGTTCTCGAGGACGTCGACGTCGGGCCTGGCCATCTGCGGCATGAACCCCTGGACGAAGGCGCTGTAGGTCTCGTTGATCATCCGCTGCGACTCCGCGGCGATCGTGCCGAAGACGAGTGAGCTCTTGCCCGACCCGGAGACACCGGTGAACACGGTGAGCCGGCGTTTGGGCAGGTCGACGGAGACGTCGCGGAGGTTGTTCTCCGGGCCCCGCGCACCCGGATGAGGTCATGGCTGTCCGCTGCCTGGGTCATCGCGGCCCTTCAGTCCCGCTGCTGGACGCGGATGAGGTTGCCGGCCGGATCGCGCAGCGCGAAGTCGCGCAGACCGTAGGGCTGGTCCATCGGCTCCTGGACGATGTCGGCGCCCTTCGCCTCGACCTCGGCGAAGACGGCGTCGACAGCGGGGCTCGCGAAGACGATGGACGCGTAGCTGCCCTTGGCCATGAGCGCCTCGATGGTCTCGCGCTCGGCATCGGTGAGCGTCGGGTCGACGACGGCCGGGGTGAGCACGATCGAGGTGTCGGGCTGGTCGGGGGCGCCGACGGTGATCCAGCGCATCTGGCCCTGGCCGACGTCGAGGCGGACCTCGAAGCCGAGGACGTCGCGGTAGAAGGTCAGTGACGCCTCGGCGTCGGTGTGCGGAAGGAAGCTGGCAGTGATCGAGATGTCCATGACTCTCATGCTAGTCGCCGGGGCGGTGTCCCACTTCTCGATTCCTGACGGGCCTGAGCACGGTCTTGGCGATGATCGTCGGAAGGTCGAGGTCGCCGTGGACCGCCCGCTGCCGGTAGCTCGTCGGTGACATGCCGACGAGCTCGGAGAACCGCGTGCTGAAGGTGCCGAGCGAGGTGAACCCGACGGCGAAGCAGATCTCGGTGATCGAGAGGTCGCCGCGGCGGATGAGCGACATCGCCCGCTCGATGCGCCGGGTGAGCAGGTAGGCATACGGCGACTCGCCGTAGGCGGCCTTGAAGCGGCGGCTGAGATGACCGGCCGACATGTGCACCCCGGCCGCGAGGTCGGGGACGTTGAGGGGTCGGTCGAACTCGCGGTCGATGCGATCGCGGACCCGCCGCAGCGCCCGCAGCTCGGCCAGCCGATGCCTCTCCCCCACCTCAGGCCGCCTCGGCGTGGATGCCCTTCTTCAGCGTCTCCCCGCGGAAGTACGCGGGGTGGCGCACGGCCTGGATGATCATGATGACGACGCCGAGGAGGAGCACCCCGATCCCGAGGACGAAGACGAGGCCGATGCCGAAGACCGATGACCCCGACCCGTACGAGGGGTCGAGGGAGTCGATCGCGGTGCGGACGAAGATGACGAGGAGGGTGAGTCCGCCGAGGAGGGGGAAGAGGAAGCGGAAGAACACCGTCCGGGCGGAGAGGAAGAGGGACCGGCGGAAGTACCACGTGCAGGCGAGTCCGGTCACCCCGTAGTAGAAGCAGACCATGAGCCCGAGCGCGGTGATCGTGTCCCACAGGGCGTTCTCGGACAGCAGGCGCATGACGACGTAGAAGATGATCGCCGCTGCCGCCGAGGTGATCGTCGCGACCGAGGGCGACTTGAAGCGCGGGGAGACGTTGCCGTAGCGCTTCGGCAGCGCACCGTAGTGGCCCATCGCGAGGATCGTGCGTGAGGGTGAGACCATCGTCGACTGCAGCGAGGCGAGTGACGAGGAGAGCACGGCGATCGAGACGATGATGGCGAAGGGGCCCATGATCGGTGAGGCGAGTGCTGCGAAGATCGACTCCTGGTTCTCCGGGTTGCCGGCCCCGAGGCCCTCCGTGCCGACGCCGGCGTAGGCGATGACGGCGATCGTGCAGGCGAGGTAGATGACGACGATCGCGACGATCGTCAGCATCGCCGCCCGGCCGGGGGTCTTCTCCGGGTCCTTGGCCTCCTCGTTCATCGTGATGACGGTGTCCCAGCCCCAGAAGAGGAAGATCGACAGCGACACGGCCGCCGCGATCGTCGAGAAGTCCCCGGCCGCGACCGGGTTGAACCAGTCGAGGCTGACCGGGGTGGCGTCGAAGGCGGTGCCGTTGGCGACGTGGATGAGTGCGGCGATGACGAACCACCCGAGCGCGATGACCTGGAAGGCGACGAGCCAGACCTGGACCTTCTCGGTGGCTTCGACGCCGCGGTAGGAGATCCAGGCGGCGACCGCGGTGAGCAGGATGGTGATGGGGATGTTGATCCACAGCACCCGGGTGAGGTCGGCGATCGCGGGATCGGAGAAGATCTGGCTGAGGAGGATGAAGAGGAAGTCGACGCCGACGGCGGCGAGGTTGGACAGGACGAGCACGGTCGCGGCGATGAGCCCCCAACCGCCCATCCATCCGAGCCACGGGCCGAAGGCGCGCGTCGCCCACGTGAAGGTCGTGCCCGAATCGGGCATCGCGGTGTTGAGCTCCCGGTAGCCGAAGACGACGAGGAGCATGGGGACGAAGCCGATGAGGAGGATCGCGGGGGTGTGGACCCCGACCTCGGAGATCGTCGGGCCGAGCCCCGATGTGAGCGTGTACGCGGGCGCGATGCAGGCGATGCCGATGATCGCGCCGCCGATCGCACCGACCTTGCCGGCGGAGAGCCCCTTTGCGCTCAGGCCGGAGTCGGTTTCGATGGGGCGTTCTGGTGCGGGTGTTGCCGAAGTCATCCGTTCATCTAACCACTAGTCGGCGAGAGCGCGAAGCACCGTCTCAGCGGTGTCCCGCCCGATCCGCACCGCGCCGTCGACGTGCTGGTAGCCGCGGCCGGCGATGTCCGAGCTCGCGAAGTGGAGCGGCCCGACGGGATCGTTCTGGTACCGGCCCCAGCGGCTCAGTCCCCCGAGGTCGTAGCTCGTCGCGTACGCCCCGCGCGTCCATTCCTCGGCCCCGAAGTCCGAGAGGTGGAAGACCGTCGGGGTGAGCGCCTCCGGTCCGAGGAACGCGGCGATCGCCTCGAGGATCTCAGTCTTCCGGTCCTCCTCGCTCAGTGCCCACATGCGGTCGGCGTTGACGTCGGAGATGAAGCCGACGAGCGTTCCCTGCTCCTCCCCGTGATTCGTGTTGTCGTAGACCTCCTGGACGAGGTGGCCGGCGCCGAAACCGGTGCCCGACAGGCCCTGCTCCCGCCAGAACGGGCGCGGGTACGTCGCGTGGACCTTGATGACGAGCCCCATCGACTGGTGTTGGTGGAAGACCTGCTGGAGGCGCGGCAGGTGCGGGACGTAGGTGATCCGGGAGTAGAGGTTGGGCGGGACGGCGACGATCACCGCGGTGCCGGTGTAGGACGCGTCATCGGTGGAGACGACGACGTTCTCACCGCTCCAGTCGATGGTTCGGACGGGGCTGTTCAGCCGCACGATGTCCTCGCCGAGGTCGGCGGCCAGGCGCTGCGACACCGACTGCATGCCGCCGACGACCCGGCGGTCGAGGATGAAGTGGTCGTCGACGAGGTGGGAGAACGATCCCGCCGAGGCGGCCATGAGGATCGCCTGGAGCGCCGAGAACGCGGTCGTCGGCTTCGTCAGCATGCCTCCGGCGACGAACATCCCGATGTTCGCCACCGCGAGCGCGTCGTCGGACTGCCCCTCCAGCCAGTGCTGGAAGGAGACTGCGTCGAGGTCGGCGCCTCGGCGGCGTCCCACGGGGCGTCGGCGCCGATGCGCTCGGCGAGGTCGTCCAGCAGGCCGATGAGGCGTTCCATCTCCGCCTGCGTGGCCGCGGGCACGGGGAACATGCCGCCGTCGTAGACGGTGCGGGTCCCGTCGGGTGCGAGGTAGACGCTGTCGCCGTCCCGGTAGCGCTGGTAGGTCGTCAGGCCGAGTTCGTCGACGAGGTCGAGGATCGCCGTCTGGTCCGGTGAGATCCACTGGCCGCCGATCTCGAACATCTGTCCGTCGATCGTGTCCGTCCACGTCCTCCCGCCCACCCGGTCGCGGGCTTCGAGGACGATGACCGACCGGCCCGCCGCGGTGAGCGCGCGGGCGGCGGTCAGCCCCGTCGGCCCGGCTCCGACGATGATGACGTCTGCTGTCTCCTCCGACATGGCGCTCCCCTCAAGGATCGTGGTTCCTCTGATGTACTGCCAGAGTAGTCCCGGGCACCGGGGTTGGGTAGCGGTGTCTCACGACACCCGGTCATCGGAAGGTCATCGGGTCCGCGGACGGATCGTCCTCCTTCGCGGCGAGGTAGCCCCACGAATCGGGTCGGGAGCCGTCGAGGTCGGTGAGATCGTAGGTGCCGGCGAGGTCGAAGCTGCTCAGCGTGAGTCCCGTGAAGCGGTGACGGTCGGGATCGGCGGCGAGTGCGGCGATGCCGCGGCCGATCAGGTGCGGGGTCTCGGAGATCGCGAAGTCCCGGGGTGCGGCCTCGTTCGACTCGTCGAGGGCGTCGGTCAGCCACGTCTCCTCAGTCGTCGCGAAGCCCTCGAGCATCATCTCCGAGCGCAGCCAACCCGGGGTCAGGGCCACGGCGGTCGCGCCGACGGGGGCGAGCTCATGGGAGAGACCGAAGGCGAACCGGCTGATCGCCGTCTTCGTGAGGTCGAGCCAGATGGATTCGCGGAAGTGCGTCGCGTTGTAGGCGCTCGTGCCGTCGGTGATCTCGATGTGGAGCCCGCCCGGTGTGCGGGTGAGCAGCGGGAGGAGGGCACGGGCGGTGAGGAGGTGGCTGAGCAGACCGGTCTCGAGGAGTCGCCGACCCTGGGCGCCGTCGCCCTCCCACAGCGGCTGACCCCAGGACACGTACGCCTCTCCGCCGATGTCGCCGACGAGGATGTCGAGGCCCCGGCCCTCCGCCTCGACCTGCTCGGCCAGGGCGGACAACGACTCCTCGTCGAGGTGGTCGCAGACCACGGCCTGCCCCTCTCCCCCGGCGGCGCGGATGAGGTCGACCGTCTCCTCGATCGTCTCCGGTCGCCCGTAGTCCGATGGTGCGCCGGCCGTCGACCGGCCGGTGCACCACACGAATGCTCCGGCGGCGGCGAGTTCCCGGGCGATCGCCCGGCCGGCGCCGCGGGTCGCCCCGGCGACGAGAGCGGTCCGGCCGGCCAACGGTCGGCTGTCGAGACGGGTCGGTGCGGGTCGGGTGGAGGACTGAGCTGGAGCTGGTGAATGCGTCATGGATCGATCCTCGACCCCGATCCCTGACATCCACTGTCAGGGATGAGCATAGAATCTCTGTCCATGGATGCTGTGTCGCCGGTCGGGAGAGCTGCGTGAAGGCCGCCCGACTCGTCTCGGAGATCGCGCTGCTCTCGGCGCGGTCGCATCCGCTCACGGCGAGCGACCTCGCGACCCGCCTCGAGGTCACGGTGCGCACGATCTACCGCGACCTCGCTGAACTCTCCCGGATGGGCGTGCCCATCGTCACGGAGTCCGGTCCGGGCGGCGGGGTGAGCCTCCTCGGCGAGTGGACGTCACCGCTGTCGGGCCTCACCCGCACCGAACTCGATTCGGTGCTCCTCGGATCCTTCGCCTCCGCTGATCTCGGGCTCTCCGGCGACCTCGCGACAGCGCGGGCGAAGATCGCCGCTGTTTCCGGTCACGACGATCTCACGCGCACCGTCATCGTCGACGGTCCCGACTGGTTCGCCGAGGAGGCCGCTCCCCCGGCACTGAACACCGTGGCCACCGCACTGCGCCAGCGCCGCGGTCTCCGCTTCGCCTATGCGCGGGCCGACGGCACCCGGCAACGCAGCGTCATTCCGCTGGGTCTCGTCGTCAAGGCCGGGCGCTGGTACCTCGTCGCCCAGCCGCCGGGAGTCGCGCCCCGGACGTATCGGGTCTCGCGGATCTCCGAGGTCCGCGTGCACTGGACGCAGGCGACCGGTCCCACGGGATTCGACCTCGCCGACCACTGGCAGCAGGCGCGCATCGACTTCGACCGGAGTCTGCGCACACTGCCGGTCCGGATCCGCTCCCGCAGACGGCGTGCGCTGATCTCGTCCACCACGTCCCCGGTCCCCTCACCGCCGAGGCGGTGGCCGCCGCCCGTCCGGTCACCGGGGCCGACGGGGTGGGCCGCATCGAGGTCGACATCGCCCTCGAATCGGTCGAGGTCGCCGTCTCGCAGCTGCTCACCGTGCCCGGGGTCGAGGTCGTCTCCCCGGCGGAAGTGCGCGAGAAGCTCGCACGCCGGGCGTGCGAGCTTCTCGAACTCAACAGAGGGACCGGCCGGCTGTGACCGGCCGCGCGATCGGTGTCAGAGGACTTCGTAGGTGCCCTGGATCTCCCCGGCGCTGATGCCGCCGACGGCGGACATCGCGGCCTTCGAGAGGTCGATGCAGCGGGATCCGCTGTAGGGGCCGCGGTCATTGATGCGCACGGTCACGGACTTGCCGTTGGCCTTGTTCGTGATCTTCACCTTCGAGCCGAAGGGCAGACTCTTGTGCGCGGCGGTGAGCTCGTTCGTGTTGAACGTCTCGCCGTTCGCGGTCTTCTGTCCGTCGAAGCCGTCACCGCCGCCGTAGTAGGACATCGGGCACGAACCGGAGCTGCCGGCCGAGGACCCCGACTTCGAGGGTGCGGAGTCGTCGGATCCGGAGGACTTCGATCCGGAGCTCTGTGCCGTCGACGACTTCTCGCTCGAGGCCGACGGCTTGGGCTCCGGTGCCTTCGTCTTCGCTTCGAGCGAGAGCTTCTCCGGCTCGGCCTTCGCCTGCTCCTCGGCCTTCTTGAGGTTCTCATCGGCGGCCGGGCTGGCAGCGGGAACCTCGACGACGACCGGGCTCTGCGCGACGACCTGCTCCGCGGGTCCGGCGGCATTCGGCGCCATCGCGAACGTCGACCCGACGACCGCCGCGGTCGCGGCGGCGGGCACGATGAAGGCCGAGAGCACGGGGCGCGACCGGACGGCGGAGAGGACTCCGGTCGCCGAGTTCGCCTCGGGTGCGTGGCGCCCTGTGCGCTTCTTCGCCGGCTTGAGTGCGGCGAGGAGCGAGCCCTTCGTCGAGGTCGAGGAGTGTTTGCCCACAGTCCGTCCTTCGCGTGAGAGTGCGCGGCACACGCTCAGCGAGCCTGTGCCCCAAGTTATCGGATCGTTACCTGGGGCCAGTCTAGTTAACGAACTGTTACATTTTCAACGCGGCACGCGCAATCGCCGCCCGAGCGCAGGAGACTTCCGTCACTGCGGCGGTGTCAGTCGCGGGTGCGCCCGGCGGCATCGCCGGTGTCCCGTGACCGCCGCGTGACCAGTCGGCGGACGCTGTCGGCGCCCGAGGTCACGGTCTCCTGTGCCCGGTCGAAGGCGCGTTCGACCTTGCCGCTGCGCACGGCGTCGTCGATCGCATGGGAGACGCTGCCGAGCGCCCTGTTCACCGACGACTCGGCGGCCTCGATGAGGCGTGAGCCCTTTGCGGCCTCACGGACGTTCCTCACGCCGCTGCTCGCGGCGCCGTAGGCGCGGGTCGCCGCGGTGCGCGCCCGCTCGGTGGGGGTGCGCTTGGTCGAATCGATGACGAAGTCCGGTTCGATGGGGTCCTGTGCTCGGCTCATGCCTCCATCGTTGTCGACACCAGGAGAGATTTCAACAGGACTCTAGGATTGGATCATGAATTCCCAGCCTGAGATCATCGCCCACCGCGGCGGCCTGTGGCCCGGCACGAGTGAGAACACGCTCACGGCGTTCACCGCGGCCTGGGACGCGGGAATCGTCTGGATGGAAACCGACGTCCACGCCTCCGCCGACGGCGTCCTCTTCGCCGCCCACGATGCGGATCTGCGGCGCATCGCGGACTGCCCGCATCTCATCCGGGACCTGCCGGCCGACGAGCTCGACGCCATCGACCTCGTCGACGGCGGACGCCTGCCCCGCCTCGGCGATCTCGTCGATGCCCTGCCGGGTGCGAAGTGGAACATCGACGTCAAGGCTCCGGAGTCGATCGCGGCGATGGTCCGCTTCGTCCGCCTCGGCGGCATCGAGGACTCCCTGCGCCTGGCGTCGTTCTCCGATGCCACGCTGCGCCGGCTGCGGGCGAGCCTGCCCGGGGTGGCCACCTCGGCGGGCACCGGGGAGACGGCACGGTTCCTCCTCGGCGCCCTGCCCGGCTTCCCGACTCGCGGTCTGCTCGAGCTCTCCCCCGACCTCGACGCCTTCCAGGTGCCGATGCGCTGGAAGGGCGTGCCGATCGTCACGGGCGACTTCGTCGACCGCGCCCACCGGCTCGGCCTCGAGGTGCATGTGTGGACGATCAATGAGGCAGCCGACATGCGCACGCTCGCCGGCCTCGGCGTCGACGCCATCGTCACCGACGACGTGCCGCTCGCGCAGCGCACGCTCGGCTGACCGTCCGCGCAGGGGAATAGCCCGAAGCGGTAGACTGTTGCTTTCGTATGCACGTCTGCAGTCGAGTCGGAAGGTCGAAGAGATGAGCGAACGCAGTCTTCGCGGAACACAGTTGGGCTCGCGCAGCCTGGAGTCGGAGGAGGGCGTCGAGCCGGCGCCGCGCCAGATGGTCGAATTCGAATGCGAGGACGGCACCCGCTTCAAGGTTCCGTTCTCGATCGAGGCGGAGGTCCCCTCGACGTGGGATTCGGGCATCCACGGCATCGGCGTGCGCGTCGGCGTCAACGAACCCGACGGCGAACCCGAGAAGCACGTGCGCTCGCACTGGGACATGCTCCTCGAGCGCCGGTCCTTCGACGAACTCCAGGTCCTCCTCGACGAGCGCCTGGCGATTCGCCGCGGTGAGGTGCCCGCGCAGAGCTGAGACTCCGCTGCCCGACACGAGGGGCGTCGACCGAGAGGTCGACGCCCCTCGTGCATTCGCGAACGGAACCGGGGCCCTCAGCGTCCGAAGAGGGCGCGCACCTGGCGGCCGCGGCGGGCCAGTCCCCAGCCGGCGACCTTCGTGAACGCCTCCGAGATGATCGAGGAGCTCATCTTCGACTCCCCGAGTTCGCGTTCGACGAAGACGATCGGGACCTCGAGCACGCGGAAGCCGGCCTCGATCGTGCGATACGTCATGTCGATCTGGAAGCAGTAGCCCTGGGATTCGACCCCGGTCAGCTGCAGCGCCTCGAGGACCTCGCGGCGGTACGCGCGGAAGCCGGCAGTGGCGTCCCGGACCCCGAGGCCCATCATCGCGTCGACGTAGAGGTTGGCCCCTCGCGAGAGGAGGAAGCGGGACCGGGGCCAGTCGACGATCGCGCCGCCGCGCACCCAGCGGGAGCCGATGACGAGGTCGGCGGCACCGGCGAGTGCCGGAGCGATGAGCTGTCCGAGGTCGAGGGGCCGGTGCGACCCGTCGGCATCGAATTCGCAGATGATCTCGTAGTCGCGCTCGAGCGCCCACGTGAAGCCGGCGATGTAGGCCATGCCGAGACCGGCCTTCTCCGTGCGGTGGAGGACGTGGACGCGCTCATCGACGGCCGCCTGCGCAGCGGCCCACTCCCCCGTCCCGTCGGGAGAGCCGTCGTCGACGACGAGGACGTCGACCTCGGGCTGATGCTCGAACAGCCCCGCAAGGGTGACGGGAAGGGCGAGACGTTCGTTGTACGTCGGGATGACTACCAGAATCTTCGAAACCACGGCGTCAACCCTACGCCCACCCGGGAGCAAACAATGAGCCGACACCCCCGCCTTCGGACCACGCTGTGCGCGAACGGGACAACCGCGGCGCACAGTGAGTTATCTATTGACAGGAGTGTCGGCTCCATTCCACGACCGGTGGAACGTCAACGACGAATCTAATCGCTCGACCCGAGTCTGCAAAATGTCTGTGACCTGCGACTTTGATCAAATCCGCAGGTGAGAGCGAAGTGTCAAGGGGAAGAAAACTTTCCGCTTCTCGGCGTGTCGGATTGAAATCCGGCTCAGCTCACGCGTGTCGGCAGGGCGACGTCGGGAGCGAGCTCGGGCAGCCCGGGGGTGCCGGAGGCCGGATCCGTGCTCCACGCCGCCACCCGGGGGTCGGCGACCTGGACGACGAGGCGTTCGACCCGCCACCGCACGTAGTCGGCGGCGGCACCGGGACGGAGCACTCCGCCCTCGGGGTTGCCAGCGGCCCGGTGGGCGAACCGGGTGGCGGCGTTGAAGCGGCGGCGCGCGCGCGACCCCGTCGCTGCCGATGACCGCGTCGCGCACGCTCACCCACGGCGATTCGTGGGCGAAGACGAAGGAGACCTGCGCTCCGGCGGAGAGCAGCGCGGCCAGGGGCTGGTCGCGGCTCGGGTCGAGGGTGAGTGCGACACCGGTCCGGCCGATGTCATCGACGAGGGACGCGGGCACCGTGAAGTCGAGGAGCAGACGGTACCCCCAGCGCTGCGCGTGGGCGGGGTCCGCGGCGAGTCGGGTGAGCACTGCGGTGAGCTCCTCAGCGTCGGCGACGACGAGGTAGAGGGAGGTCTCGGGCAGGGCCGTCAGTTCCGCCAGGGCCGCGGCGGGCAGCCACGCCCGGCTGCCGCCGGCCGCGAGCTCCGGGTAGCCGATGACCGTGAGGCCCTCGGGCGCGTCGGCCGCGAAGCGCGCAATGCCCGCCTCATCGCCGAGGGCGTGGACGTAGGCGATGCCCGCGTCATGGAGGGCGGCCGGACTCGGCGCCGCCTCGTCGAGGAGGAGGCCGGCATGGACGAACCCGGGCGTGAGGAAGTCACCGCCCAGGTCGATCGCCTCGGCGTCGAGGGCGAGTGCCGCCTCGTCCGAGCCGATGAAGTTCACGGTCCCGTCCGCGCTGCCGAGGGCAGTCGCGAAGGGATCGACGCTGCTGTAGACATCTCCGCCGTAGTACATGATCACAGCCGCCAGGCTACACCTGCCGCCGCGCACCGCGCGCATCGGGCGTCGCGGTGTCAGCGCCGTCGGGTATCGTCGGGGACTGTGAAGCCTTTGGTACTCGTCGACACGCCCGCGCTCTACTACCGCGCCTACTATTCGGTGCCGGATTCGATCGTCAACGACGAGGGCCAGCCGGTCAACGCCGTCCGCGGAGTCATCGACGCCATCGCCCAGATGATCCGCCGCTTCTCCTCGGCGCGGGTGATCGCGACGATGGACGCCGACTGGCGCCCGGAGTTCCGCACCCGGATCATGCCCGAGTACAAGGCGGCCCGGATCAAGGACGCCGAGGCCGGCACGGAGATCCCTCCCGAACTCGACGCCCAGCTGCCGATCATGCGTCGGGTGCTCGCGGCCGCCGGCATTCCCATCGCCGAGGTGGAAGGGACCGAGGCCGACGACGTCATCGCCACTCTCGCCGCGGAGTCGACGACCCCGGTCGTCATCGTCTCCCCCGACCGGGACCTGCTCGCCCTCCTCGACGCCGAGCGCGACATCAGCGTGCTGCGCCCGCGCAAGGGCGGCGAATGGGAGGCCATCGGCGCCGCCGACCTCCCGGCGCTCTACGGGGTCGCGACCGGCCTGCGCTACCGTGAGCTCGCCGCGCTGCGCGGCGACCCCTCCGACGGGCTGCCGGGCGCGCCGGGCATCGGGGAGAAGACCGCCGCCACCCTGCTGACGAGCTTCGGCTCGCTGTCCGGCATCATCTCCGCGGCCAAGGCAGGGGTCAAGGACGGGGGTCTGAGCCCGAAGCGGGCGACGACGATCGTCGACTCCGAGGAGACGCTGCTCAAGACCGTCGACGTGATGACGTGCCTGACCGACGTCGCCCACGGTCTCGATCTCACGGCGCTGCCCCACCCGGTCGACGCCGACGCCGTGACGGCGGCCGCGGCGGGACAGAACATCACCCGCTCCGTCGACAACCTGCTCGCGGCCCTGAGCGAAGCCGCCCGCGACGGCGCCGCCCCGGCGGCGGACACAGCGGCCGTGCCCGCGCCGGGGCCTGCCTCGAGTGCTGCCACCGCGCCGCCGTGGCCGCAGGCCCGCCTCATCGGCTTCGACCTCGAGACGACGGGGGTCGAACCGGCGACCGCGCGCATCGTCACCGCCGCGCTCGTCGAGGACCCCGACCGCGTCGAGATGTGGCTGGCCGATCCCGGCATCGAGATCCCCGAGTCCGCCCGCGCCGTCCACGGCATCACCACGGAGTACGCGCAGGCCAACGGCTCCCCCGCCGTCGAGGTCGTCACCGCCCTGTGCTCAGCGTTCGCCGGCTTCCGCGACGAGGGCGCCGTCGTCGTCGGACACAACATCGTCTACGACCTCAGCGTCCTCGACGCCGAGGTCCGGCGCCACCGCCCCGACCTCACGCTGAGCGAGCTGCTGCCGGCGATCGTCGACACCTTCGTCATCGACCGGCACGTCGACCGGTACCGCAAGGGCAAGCGCACCCTGACCGCGACCGCCGAGGCATGGCACGTCGCCCTCCTCGACGCCCACGACGCGGCCGCCGACGCGCGCGCCGCCCTGGACATCTCCCGAGCGATCGCTGACAGCTCGGTGGAGATCGCGGGACTGACCGGGCCGCAGATCATGGCCGCCCAGCGGGACTGGAAGCGCGCTCAGGCCGCGGATCTCCAGTCGTTCCTGCGCCGCAAGGGCAACGCCGAGGCGGTCGTCGACGGGTCATGGCCGATCGCCGTCGAGGATAGAATCGACTCTCGACCCCCGCAACAGACAGGACGATGACTTGGGACTCCTTTCCCGTTTGCTCAACCGCCCGGGCGCGCAGGCCGAGAAGGCCACCGGCTGGTTCGAGAAGGCCACCGCGGACATCGACGCCGCCGGCGCCGAATTCGCCGATCTCAGCGATGCCGAACTCACCGAGGCGGCCAGTGAGGTCTTCGCCAGCGGCGGAGCCAAGGACACGCTCATCCGATACGCCGCACTCGCCCGCGAAGCCGCCGAACGCACCCTCGGCGAACGCGCCTACGACACGCAGCTGACCGGTCTCGTCGGTCTCCTCCAGGGCCACATCGTCCAGATGGCCACCGGTGAGGGCAAGACCCTCGTCGGCGCCCTCGCTGCCGCCGGGTACGCGCTCCAGGGCCGCCGGGTCCACGTCGTCAGCGTCAACGACTACCTCGCGGTGCGCGACCGCAGCTGGATGCAGCCGGTCTTCGACCTCCTCGGCGTGACCTCCGCGGCGATCTCCGCTGCCCAGGACGACGCCGAGCGCCGCGCCGCCTACCGTGCCGAGGTGCTCTACGCCTCGGTCACCGAGGTCGGCTTCGACGTGTTGCGCGACCGCTTCGTCCTCGACGATGACGACATCAGGGTCGCCGAACGCGACGTCGTCATCGTCGACGAGGCCGACTCCGTCCTCATCGACGAAGCCAGGGTCCCCCTCGTCCTCGCCGGCTCCTCGAGCATCGAGGACGGCAACGAGCGCATCGCCGCGCTCGTCGAGACCCTCCACCCGGGCGTCGACTACGAGATCAGCCCCGACCGCCGCGCGGTGTCCCTGACCGACGACGGCGTCACCCGCGTCGAGGACGAACTCGGGGTCGAGCTCTACGGCGACGGCGCGGCAGACCTCGCCGCCGTCAACCTCGCCCTCTACGCCAAGGCGCTCGTCAAACGCGACGTCGACTACCTCGTCGTCGACGGAGCGATCAAGCTCATCTCCGCCTCCCGCGGCCGCGTCGCCGAACTCCAGCGCTGGCCCGACGGCCTCCAGGCCGCCGTCGAGGCCAAGGAGAAGCTCGTGACCACCGAGAGCGGGGAGATCCTCGACCAGATGACGGTCGAAGAGCTCATCCACGGCTATGCCACCGTGTGCGGGATGACCGGAACGGCGCTCGCCGTCGGCGACGACCTCCGCGAGTTCTACTCACTCGAGATCGTCCCCGTCGACACGCATCTGCCCGTCATCCGCGATGACGAACCCGACCGGCTCTACACGTATCAGGAGTCGAAGGAGCGGGCCATCGTCGAGGAGGTCGTCGAGAACCACACGAAGGGCCGCCCCGTGCTCATCGGCACCTCCTCGGTGGCCGAAAGCGAATCCCTGGCCGCCCGCCTCATCGACCGCGGCGTCGACGTCGCCGTCCTCAATGCCAAGGACGACTCGGCCGAAGCCGCGATCATCGGCGATGCCGGACGCGCCGGCGCCGTGACCGTGTCGACCCAGATGGCCGGGCGCGGCACCGACATCCGCCTCGCCGACGACGAGGTCGCCGAGGCCGGCGGGCTGCTCGTCATCGGCGCCGGACGCTACCTCTCCTCCCGCCTCGACGACCAGCTGCGCGGTCGTGCCGGACGGCAGGGGGATCCGGGATCATCGGTGTTCTTCACAAGCCTCGAGGACGAGCTCCTCACCCGCGTCCCGGAGATCCAGCGCTTCGTCACCGAGGGCGATGAGAACGGATGGATCGAATCGAAGCGGGCCCTCACCCTCGTCGAGCACGCCCAGCGGGTCGCGGAGGGGCAGAACACGGCCCTGCACCGCGACACGTGGCGGTTCAACGAGCTCATGGCCAAGCAGCGCGAACTCGTCCTCGCCCGCCGCCGGGAGCTGCGGGAGGACAACGAGGCCATCGACGAGCTCAGGGAGCGCCTCGGGGACACGGTGACCGACCTCGAGAAGGAGCATTCGACCGACCTCATCGATGAGAGCCTGCGCTCCGTGCTCCTCTTCCACCTCGACGCCCGGTGGGTCGACCATCTCGCGTTCCTCAACGACCTGCGGGAGGGCATCCACCTGCGCACCTTCGCGAAGGAGAAGCCGCACGAGGCGTTCAACACGGAGTCGATCCGCGTGTTCTCCTCGTTCTGGTCCGATGTCCTCGACGACTCGCAGGCCACGGTCGAGGAAGCGGAGTTCACCGACACCGGGATCGACCTCGCCTCCCACGGCCTCAAGCGCCCCTCGTCGACGTGGACCTATCTGACGACGGAGAACGCCTTCGGCTCCGACATCGAGAACATCGTCAAGCGCATCCGCCGCTGAGGCGCCGGCTCGCGAGGCAGGGGTACGCGAGCCGGCGGCTCGCGCGTCGTCGCCTCAGGAGTCGTCGGCGACGACGCCGCGGCGCACCGCATCGATGGTCCGGCGGATGCGCACCGCGGTCTCCGGGGTGACGACCTCGGTGAGCTGTCCGAGGAGGTCGAGCGTCTGCTTCGCCCAGCGGACGAAGTCGCCGGCGGCGATGTCCGTGCCCCTCAGGGACTCGGCGAGGTTCTTGCCCTCCGTCCACCGGTACATCGGAGTGAACAGCCCGCGGTCGGGTTCCGGCGTCGGGGTCAGCGCGTGCTGCTCCTCGAGCCGGTAGAGCTCCTTCCACAGGTCGATCGCCTCATCGCCTGCGACCTTGAGGTCGCGGCTGGGGGCGCGTTCGGCGTGGAAGCTCTCGCTGCGCCGGGCCTGGTAGACGAAGCTCGAGGCGAAGGCCGC
Organism: Brevibacterium sp. LAARM2_SD2; assembly: GCF_057364785.1. Classification (NCBI taxonomy): domain Bacteria; kingdom Bacillati; phylum Actinomycetota; class Actinomycetes; order Micrococcales; family Brevibacteriaceae; genus Brevibacterium; species Brevibacterium sp. LAARM2_SD2. The sequence goes on from NZ_JBNFOM010000002.1 coordinate 112,703, forward strand.
GAGTTCGGGTTCCGTGAGCCTGTCCCAGAGGCCGGCGCGGACCGTCAGCGCCACGAGGAGGTCGCGCTCCCCGTAGATGCGGCGCAGCATGTCAGAATGCTCCGGGTCGAACCCGAGCGTCGCCAGCACCTCCTGCACGCGTTCGAAGACGAGGGCGATCGAGGTCGTGCGTCCCTCGATGCGCTTGATGAGCGACGCGTTCTCCTTCTGCAGCTTCGCCGCGCGATTGGCCCACCGGGCGTGCATCTCGCGGTCGGGACAGTCATGGCAGGGATGGGCCCGCAGCCGCGCCTGGAGTTCGGCGACCGTCGTGCTCACCCCGGTGCCCGTCGGGGTCGAGACCCAGTGCGCGTCACGGTCGACGCGGCCGTCGGCGATCGCCTCGGCGAGGATGCCGAGCAGCACCCGCCGGTCGGCGGCCTGCCGGTGATTGAACTTCTTCGGCACCTTGATCCGCCCCATCGAGGCGACCGGTTCGGTGACCTCGTGGGGACGCAGATGCCAGACCTTGCCCTGTTCGGTGAGCACCGTCGGCAGCCGGGAGACCCCGTCGCGGGAGCTCATCGGGGCGATGATCACCGCGGTGCCCTCGACGCGCTTCGTCGGCAGGGTGATGACATCGCCGACCTTGAGCGCGGTCAGCGATTCGACGATGTCCCGCTGCTTCGTCTTCGACTTCGTCCGCGTCTCCTGCTTCTCCGTCTCGGAGATCTGCTGCCGCAGCCGCGCGTACTCGCCGAAGTCGCCGCGGTCGCACTGCATCGACGTCTCGTACGCCGCGATCGTCGCTTCGTTCTTCCGGACCTTCCGGGCCAGACCGACGACGGCCTTGTCGGCCTGGAACTGGGCGAACGAGGTCTCGAGCACCTTCGCCGCGTCGGCGGGACTCATCCGGGAGAGCAGGTTCGCCGTCATGTTGTATGTCGGACCGAACGCCGAGCTCAGCGCGTACGAGCGGTTCGAGGCGAGACCGGCGACCTCGCTGATGTCCATCGTCGGATGCCACACGACGACGGCGTGGCCGATCCGGTCGATGCCGCGGCGGCGGCGCGGCCGGTCAGCTGCGTGTACTCCCCCGGGGTGATCGACGCATGGGCTTCGCCGTTGAACTTCACGAGCTTCTCGAGGACGACGGTGCGGGCGGGCATGTTGATGCCCAGCGCCAGGGTCTCCGTGGCGAAGACGACCTTGATGACGCCGGCGGAGAAGAGCTCCTCGACGAGTTCCTTGAACTGCGGGATCATCCCGGCATGGTGGGCGGCCACGCCGAGGAGGAGCCCCTCGCGGAACGAGTGGTAGCCGAGGATTCCGAGGTCCTCGGCGGGCAGTTCGTCGCGCAGTCGCTCGAGCGCGGCGTTGACGATGACCTTGTCCTCACGCGTGTTGAGGTCGGCCCCTGTGGCGATGTACTGCTCGACGGCTTCGTCGCAGCCGTTGCGGGAGAAGATGAACATGATCGCCGGCAGCATCCCCGCCTCGGCGAGGGAGGCGACGATCTGCGTGCGGCTGGGCCGGCGGAAGCGGGCCTTGGCCCCGCGCTCGCGCTTCGACCGCGGTCCCCCGTACGTCCGGGTGGCGTGGGAGAGGGCGGGATCGATGCGCTCGGAGTCGTGGTGGGTGAAGAGGTCGTACATGCGGTGCCCGACGAGCGCGTGGTTGACCAGCGGCACCGGACGGTGCGAGGTCGAGATCACCGTCGTCGGCCCGCGGACCTCGCGCAGCCACGCCCCGAACTCCTCGACGTTCGACACCGTCGCCGAGAGCGAGACGACCTGGACGCGTTCGGGCAGGTGGATGATGACCTCTTCCCACACGGGCCCGCGGAAGCGGTCGGCGAGGTAGTGGACCTCGTCGAGGACGACGAAGCCGAGGTCGTCGAGGCCCTCGGGGTCGTTGTAGAGCATGTTGCGCAGCACTTCGGTCGTCATGACGATGATCGGCGCATCGCGCCGGATCGACGTGTCACCGGTGAGGAGGCCGACGTTCTCCGCCCCGTGGACGGCGACGAGATCGGCGAACTTCTGATTGCTCAGGGCCTTGATCGGGGTCGTGTAGAAGACCCGCTTGCCCTCGTCCATCGCGAGGTCGACGGCGAATTCGGCGATGATCGTCTTGCCCGCCCCGGTGGGCGCGGTGACGAGGACGTCCTTGCCCTCCTGCAGTTCGGTGCAGGCCTCGAGCTGGAAGTCGTCGAGGGCGAAGTCGGTGCGGGCGATGAACCGTCCCAGCGGCGTCTGGTCGCGTTCGGCGCGGGCCCGGAACTCCGCATACGCGGCGGCCGGACTCTGGGAGTCGTTCATCGCTGTCCCTTCTCATCGTCGTCGTCGAGTTCGTCCGGGTCGACCCAGACGCCCTGGGCGACGAGCTTGCGCTTGCGTCTGCGGTCGCCGAGCACGCAGATCCCCCACGCCAGGCAGAAGAGCGTGAGCATGGGGATGACGAGGAAGAACATCGACATCGCATCGGGGGTGGGGGTGGCGACGGCGGCGAAGACGAAGGTGATCATCACGATGATGCGCCAGGACTTGCGGATCCGCGTCGCCGAGAGGATGCCGAGCATGTTGAGTCCGACCATGAGGACGGGCAGCACGAAGGCGAGGCCGAAGACGACGATGATGACCATGACGAAGTTGAGGTAGTCCTGCGCCGGGATGATGTTCGTCGCGCCAGAGGGCGTGAACGAGGTCAGGGCCTTGACGGCGTTCGGCAGCGCGAAGAACGCCATCGCGGCGCCCGCGAGGAAGAGCGGGACGGCGGCGCCGAGGAACCCGAACGAGTAGCGCTTCTCCTTCTTCGTCAGGCCGGGGACGACGAACGCCCAGACCTGATAGAGCCAGATCGGGCACGAGATGAAGAGGCCGATGAAGAACGAGAGCTTGATCTTCATGTCGAACGGCGAGGCGACGCCGGCGAAGTTGACCTGCGCCACCCGACCGGTGGAGTCGTTGATCGTCCTCACCGGCTCCTGGAGGATGTCGAGGACCGGGTCGTAGAGGAACCAGCCGCCGATGGCGCCGAGGAGGATGGCGACGGCCGCGATGACGAACCGGTTGCGCAGTTCGATGAGATGCCCCATGACGGGCATCTTCTTCTCAGGGTTCTTCTTCCGTGAGGACAGGCCGCTCCGTTCGCTGTGGGATTTCACTTCTCGCGAGACTGCGGATCCTGGTTCGGCTGCGCCGCGGACGGGTTCGGCGCGGCATCAGGCGTGGTGCGCGGGGCCGACTGGTCGGACTCTCGTCCCAGCTGACCCGGTTCGGTGGTCTTCTCTTCGTTGTCATCGCTGCGGAGGTCCTTGACCTCGGACTTGAAGATCTTCAGCGACTGGCCGAGGCTCCTGGCCAGCATCGGCAGCTTGGGAGCACCGAAGATGAGGATGATGACGATGACCACCACGGCGATGTGCATGGGGCTTAAGTTCATGAGAGCTCCTAGGCTTGTGACTGCTCCTGGCAATTCTACGCTGTGCGGCTGAGCCTTTCATCCGCGCGCGCCGATCAGCCGAGGCGCTCCCGGGCGGCGGCCACCGCGGCCGGCGCGTCGATGGCGGAGACGACGTCGGCATGGCCGAGGAGGAACCGGGCCAGCCAGTCGCGGGAGTGAACGGTGAGACGGATCTCGACGCTGCCGTCGCCGTCGACGCCGTACGTCCGCTCACGGACGTCGAGCTCGTCGGCGAGCCACGCCCCGGCCGCGGTCAGGGTCATCGTCACCTCGGTCGGCGCCTCGGGGGCGGCACCCTCGTGCATCGGCGGATGCGCGGTCTCCGTCCAGGCGCGGATCCGGGACAGGGCGAAGCGGCGCGGGCCCTGCGCGGAGTAGCACCACGCATCGAGATACCAGTCGGCCCCGGGCACGAGCCGCGTGGGGGCGATGGTGCGCGTGGTCAGTTCGTCGCGGGACTCGACGTAGTAGTCGATCTCGACGGCCGCCTCGGCGGCGATGAACCCCTTGAGCGCGCTCATCAGCTCCTCGTCGGCGGGGACGGGATCGACGTCGACGGGGGTGTGGAGGTTCTCCCCTGCCGCGACCCGCAGCTTCGCCGCCGCCGTGCGCACCGCCTCGGCGTCGAGTCCCGGCAGGGCGGCGATGAGCTCGAGGGCGAGGACGAGGACACCGGCCTCCTCGGCGCTCAGGCGCACGGGGACGGAGACCTCCTCGGCGTTGGAGATAAAGATCTTCCCGCCGTCCCACGTCGCGTCGATGAGGTCGTCGGGCATGTGGCCGGGACGACCGGTGACGAAGAGGAGCTCGAGGTCGTCGATGAGGGTCGCCGCGTCGATGCCGAAGTACGCCGCCGTCTCCTCGAGGTCGGCGCCGGGGTGGGCGTCGAGGTAGGGCACGAGGCTGAGCAGCCGGGTGAGCCTCTCACGCGCTGAGGACACTGCGACCTCCCAAGCGGTCGAGGGAATCGGCGATCGTCTCCCGGCGCGCCTGCACCGCGCGGACGAGCTCGGCGGGCCCGCGGACCTCGACGGCGTCGCCGAAGCCGACGATCTCGGCGGCGAGCGTCTGGGCGTCGGAGTACTCGACGATGATGTCCTCGCCGTCCTCGCGCACCCGGCGCCGGCGCAGCGGATCGGCCCGGTGGGCGGCGAGGCGCAGCCGCGCCTCGGTGACGACGGCCATCTCGGTGCTCGCCTGGAGGCTGACCGCGGGCGCGAAGTCGGCGGGGATCTCGTAGTCCCCGGGCTCCCGTCCGCCGAGCTTGGTGAGCTTCCCCTCGATCCGGGTGAGCCGGAACGTGCGTTCGGCACCCCGGTCGAGGTCGAAGCCGATGAGGTAGACCCGGTCCCCGCGGCTGAGCAGGGCGTAGGGTTCGAGGCGCACCTTCCGCGGGCTCTGCCCGGGCTTGTGGTACTTGAAGCTCACCGCTTCCCGGGCGTTGATGTGGTGGAGGGCGGTGGCGAAGTTGACGTTGCCGAGTTTGCTCGCCGCCCCCGGGCCGATGCTCAGCCCCTGCCCGGCGGTGAGCTCGATGCCGAGCGCCCGCAGCTTCGTCAGGGCCTGCGCACTCGAGGCGCCGAGTTCGGTGTCGGACCAGAAGCGCGCGGCCACGGCCACCGCTGCCGCCTCGGCGGGGGTGAGATCGACATCGCCCATCGCATAGTCGTCGGTGGAGATCCGGTACCCGGTCTCCCCGACATCGGAGTACGCGTCGTGCTCGCCGCGGGTCGCGATCGTGATCCCCATGTGCCGCAGCAGCTCCTTGTCGCGGGAGAACTTGCGGTCGAAGGCGGCGTCGTCGAGGTCGCCGTAGCCGTCGATGGCGCTCATCAGGGTCGTCCGGGACACCCAGCCGCGGGCCGCCCGCAGGGCGATGAGCAGGTTCATCAGCCGCTCGGTCTGCTGCCGCTGGCGGCTGGCGCGTTGTGTGTTCACAGCATCCACCGTAACCCACCGCCACAGGGATCGGGCGATAGGGTTGGGACCATGATTCATTGGCGCACAGGCACTGTCGCAGGCATCCGCTCCTCCCGTCCCGGCCTCACCGAGGTCGACGCCGACCTCGATCGGCCGCTGCCGGGCACGGATGTGGCCCGGATCAGGGCGATCGCCTACACCGAGGCGGTCGGCACGCCGCAGGTCGGCGACACCGTCCTGCTCAACGTCTCCGCGCTCGCGAAGCGGCTCGGCACCGGCGGCTTCGGCCTCATCGTGGCGTTGCCCGACCGTCTGCCCGCGGACCCGGCCCCGGGTCCCGGCCATCTCGTCAAGGACCGCTACTCCCCCCTGCAGACGATGGTCCTCGGCGTCGACGATCAGGAGTCGGAGCATCATGAGACCCTCGCCGCGGCGGACTCGATCGACGGCATGCCCGTCGTCGTCGCCGACCTCCACTCCGCGCTGCCGGCGATCGTCGCCGGCATCCGCGCCGTCGATCCGACGCTGCGCATCGCCTACATCCTCACCGACGGCGCGGCGCTGCCGGCCGCGTTCTCCCAGGCCGTGGCCGGTCTCACCGCTGCCGGGTGGATCGCCGGCAGCATCAGCACGGGTCAGTCGTGGGGTGCTGATCACGAGGCGGTGACGATCCACACCGGCCTGCTCGCGGCCAAGCACGTCCTCGGCGCCGACATCGCCGTCGTCGCGCAGGGACCGGGCAACCTCGGAACGGGAACGAAGTACGGGTTCTCCGGTCTCGTCGTCGGCGAGCACCTCAACGCCGCCGCCCTCCTCGGCGGCATCCCCGTCGGGGTGCTGCGGATGTCGAACGCCGACGCCCGGGGCCGGCATTTCGGGATCTCCCACCATACGCTCACCGCGCTCGCCGAGGTGGCCCGTCCGGGCGTGCGGGTGCCGGTGCCCGACTTCGCGACGCTGCCGGAGACCGACCGCGCCGCCATGGATCCCGACCCGCAGGTCATCGCCGAAGTGGTCGCCGACCAGCTGCCGCAGCTGCGCGACCATGAGCTCGTCGACGTCGATCTCACCGGGCTGTGGGCGGCCCTGGAGGACAGCCCCGTGGGCCTGTCGACGATGGGACGCAGACTGCCCGCCGATGCGGCAGCGTTCCTCGCTGCCGCCGCGGCGGGCAGGTATGCGGCGGGGCTCGTCTCCCCCGCCTGAGTCGGCGTCGGCTCAGCGGACGCCTTCGAGGTCGCAGACGAAGATCAGCGACTCGCCGGGCTTGATGACCCCGCCGGCACCCTGATCGCCGTAGGCGAGGTGCGCGGGGATCTGCAGGGTGCGCGGCCGCCGACCTTCATCCCCTGGATGCCCTGGTCCCAGCCGGCGATGACCATGCCGGAGCCGAGACGGAACTCGAGCGGGGTGCCGCGGTTGTACGAGGCGTCGAACTCCTCGCCCGTCGAGTGGGCGACGCCGACGTAGTTGACGCTCACGGTGTCCCCGGGCTTCGCCTCGGGGCCGTCGCCGATGATGTCGTCGACGATGACGAGCTCCGTGGGAGCCTCCCCGCCGGGGAATTCGACTTCGGGCTTCTGCTTGGCCATGGTGTTCCTCCTTGGTGGTGGACTGCAGCGCCTGACCGGGCGGTCGAGCGCTCGTGCCGTCTCAGCCGTCGGCCGAGAGGATGTCGATGACGAAGATCAGCGTCGCGTTCTCCGGGATCTTCGGCGGGCTGCCGGCCGAGCCGTACCCCTTGTCCGGGGGAATGACGAGGACGATCTGGCTGCCGACCTTGTGCCCGATGAGGCCTTCGTTCCAGCCGTCGATGACGTTGGCCTGACCCACCGGGGAGACGGGGAACGGCTGGCTGCCCTCGGGCCAGTTCGAGTCGAACGGCTGCGACGTGTCGTCCCACAGCCATCCGGTGTACTTCACGGCGACGGTCTGGCCCTCCTTGACCTCGGGGCCGGTGCCCTCGATCGTCGTGAACGACTGGAGGTCGCTCGGCTTGTCGCCGGTGGGAGCGGTGATCTTCGGTTCGCCGTTGTCCTCCCACGTCACGGTCACGGGGTTGCCGGACTGGTCGGCCTCCTCGCCCTCGGCGCGGGTGAGCGGCTGCGAGGTCTTCTCGATGTCGATGACGTAGATGAGCGTCTGGCTCGGCTGACCCTGCTGGGGGCTGCCGTTGAGGGTCATGAGCACCCGGGAGCCGACCTTCTTGCCCTCGATCGCGGTGTAGAGGTCCTCGGAGATCTGGGACTTGTCCATGGGGAACCCGGCGGGCGAACCCGAGTCGTAGCTCGACTCGATGACCTCGCCGGTGACGCCGGAGACCAGCGTCATCTGCGCGGTGACCTGCTCGCCGGCGGCCACCGGATCGCCGTCGCCCTCGCTGAGCACCTTCGCCTCGGTCGATTCGACGACGAGCGGGGCGGTGAACTCCACTGTCGGCTTCTCGCCCGGATCGCCGTCGACGGTGATGTCGTCGAGGCTCGTCGACTTCGCGTCCTGGGCGGGCACGGAGGCCGGAGCGCTCGCTCCGCTGTCGTCGGGCTCGGACGACCCGCAGGCCGAGAGCAGCAGCACGGCTGCCGCGATGGCGCTGAGCACTGTGGTGCGCACGTGGTTCCTTTCGTCGGAATGTTCCAGACGATCCTACAGGCCGGCGATGAGAGCTTCCGCCTGCGGATGCGTCGGAGAGAAGGGATCCTTGAGCGCCACGGCGCGGCCCGATTCGTCGTTGAGGCGCAGGTGGACCCAGTCGACGGTGTAGTCGCGGCGGGCGTCGTGGGCGGCGCGGATGAACTCTCCGCGCACGGCCGCCCGCGTCGTCTGCGGCGGAGCCTCCTTCGCCGCGTCCTGGGCCTGCCGGCTGACGAGGCTCTTCGCCAGGCCCGCCGCCTCGAGTCTGGGGAAGAGCCCGGTGGCCGGGGTGATGTCGTGGTAGGCGATGTCGAGACGCTGGATCTGCGGGTCGCTCAGCCCGATGTCACCGCGGGCCATCGCCCGGTCGATGAGCGTGCGCTTGATCACCCAGTCGATCTCGGTGTCGACGCCCGCGAAGTCCTGCGCCTCGACGGCGGTGAGCATCCGCGACCACAGGTCGATGACGTAGGCGGCCAGCGCCTCGTCGCCGAGGCTGTGGTCACCGGTCTCGACGAGGTGGGCCGCCCGGTCCCGGTAGTCGGCGAGCAGTCCCAGCGGCGTCGTCGTCGACCCGTCGCTGCGTTCGAGGACGGTCCTGCCCGTGAGGTCGCGGGCGATGACGCGGATGTCGCGGACGGGGTGGCGCAGCCCGTGGTCGGGGAGGCGCGCCCCCTGTTCGATGAGGTCGAGCATGAGCACGGCGGAGCCGAGCTTGAGCGCCGAGGTGGCCGTCGACATCGAGGAGTCGCCGACGATGACGTGGAGCCGGCGGTACTTCTCCGCATCCGCGTGCGGTTCGTCGCGGGCGTTGATGATCGGCCGCGACCGGGTCGTCGCCGAGGACAGGCCCTCCCACATGACATCGGAGCGGGCGGAGAGGCCGAAGGTCATGTCCGTGCGCGTGACGTCCTCGTCGGGATGGAAGGAGGAGGTGCGGGGAATGATCGCCCCGGCCCCGACGAGCAGCTGCCGGGTGACGAGGAAGGGCAGGAGCACGGTGGTCAGCCGGTTGAAGTCGAGGCCGCGCCGGATGAGGAAGTTCTCGTGCGAGCCGTAGGAGTTGCCCGCCGCATCCGTGTTGTTCTTCACCATGTGGATCCGCCCGGTCAGCCCGTCGGCGGCCAGGGCCTCCTGCGCCTGATCGAGGAGGTCGATCATCAGCGCCTCGCCGGCCCTGTCCTGGGCGAGCAGGTCGGGCAGCGAATCGCATTCGGCCGTCGCGTACTCCGGGTGGGAGCCGACGTCGAGGTAGAGGCGGGAGCCGTTGGGGAGGAAGACGTTCGACGACCGCCCCCAGCTGACGACCGGTCGGAAGAGGTAGCGGGCGATCTCCTCGGGACCGATCCGCCGCCGGTCCTCCCCCGGGGTGTGGGCGAGCCCGTACTCGGTCTCGAGCCCGTAGATGCGGGCCATCAGTCCGACCTGAGCTCGGCCAGGGCGGCATCGGAGAGCCGCCGGAAGGTGCGATGTCCGGGCACCTCGCGGTCGAGCACGGCGGCTTCGAGGTCGTCGACGGGCAGCGGACCCGAACCGGCGGCCTTGAGCGCCTCGACGCCGAGGTCGACGACCGCGGTGAGCGGCTTGGCGCTCGTGACGATCCCCTTGAGGCGGGCGGTGATCGCATCGGCCTGACCGCCGATGGCCACGTGCTCCGTCTCATCGATGACGGACCCGTCGTAGGTGATCCGATAGAGCTGGTCGGTCGCGGCGGTCCGGCCGAGCTCGGCGACGACGAGTTCGACCTCGAAGGGCTTCGACTCGGTCGTGAACACCCCGGCCAGTGTCTGGGCGTAGGCGTTCGTCAGTCCCCGGGCGGTGACGTCGCTGCGGTCGTAGGAGTAGCCGCGCAGGTCCGCGTAGCGGACCCCGGCCTGCCGCAGCGTCTCGAACTCGTTGTACTTGCCGACGGCGGCGAAGCCGATGCGGTCGTAGATCTCGGCGATCTTGTGCAGCGTCGGCGAAGGGTTCTCGGCGAGCAGGAGGATGCCCGTGTCGTAGCGGAGGACGACGACGGACCGGCCGCGGGCGATGCCCTTGCGCGCGAAGTCCGCCCGATCCTTCATCAGCTGTTCGGGTGAGACGTAGAACGGTGCCTGAGTCATGCCTGTGCCTTCCGCGTCCGCTCCGCGACCACCTCGGCGGCGGTGGCGAGCACCCGGTCGGCGGGGACCTCCCTGACCCCGGTGCCGAGTTCGACGGTGAAGACCGTCGGGGCGAGCTTCCGCACGAAGTCCGGTCCCCCGGTCGCCGAATCGTCGTCGGAGGCGTCGAAGAGGGCTTCGACGGCGACGGTGAGCGCGGCATCGGGCTCGAGTCCGGGCTCCCAGAGCTTCTTCAGCGCACCCCGGGCGAACCCGGAGCCCGAGCCGATCGCGTGGAAGCGGTGCTCCTCGTACTTGCCGCCGGTGATGTCGAAGCTGAAGATCTGACCCTGGGGGCGGGAGTCGTCGACGCCGGCGAACATCGGCACGACGCTCAGTCCCTGCATCGCCAGTCCGAGGTTGCCGCGCAGCATCGCCGCGAGCCGGTTGGCCTTCCCACCGAGGGAGAGCCGGGCGTCCTCGATCTTCTCGTAGTGCTCGAGCTCGAGCTGGAAGAGCCGGATGAGGTCGAGGGCGACACCGGCGGTGCCGGCGATGCCGATGACGGAGTAGTCGTCGGCGGGACGCACCTTCTCCATCGCGTGGGAGGCGATCATGTTCCCGATCGTCGCCCGCCGGTCGCCGGCCATGAGGACGCCGGAGCCGGTGTGGAACGCGACGATCGTCGTCGCGTGCGGCAGCTGCTCGCTCATCGCAGAGCCCTGCGGCTGCGGCAGCGCGTCCGGGGCGAGGTCCCGGATGAGGTCGATGAAGGAGTTGCTCGTCGAGCTGAGGAATGCAGGCGGGAACCCTGCCATCTCATTGGCCGCCCTTCTGCACGAAGTTGCGGACGAACTCTTCGGCGTTGGACTCGAGCACGCTGTCGATCTCGTCGAGGATCGAATCGACGTTCTCGGTGTTGATCTGGGCGGACACCGCCTGCGGCGGATCGACCGGCGGCTCGTCCCCACCGGCGGAGTGGTCCTTGTTGATCTGTTCGTTCGAGCTCATCACAGCCTTCTCTCTTGCGTCTTGGCGCTCAGTCTAGTCACTCCCAGGGCCGTGAGCAGGCCGTCGACGTCGTCGACGCCGGACAGCCGCTCGGCGAGCAGGGCGCGGGTTCCCTTGCGGGGTTCGCTCATCGGCAGGCGCACCAGCCCGGCGGCCCCGGCGTCGAAGACGAGGGAGTCCCAGCTGGCGGCGACGAGGGCGTCGGAGAACCGCGTCACCGCGAGTCCCCTGAGGTAGGCCCGGGTGCCCTCCGGCGGGGTGGTGACGGCGGCCTCGACCTCCTCCGGCGTCGTCAGACGGGTGATCCGCCCGGCCCTCTCGAGCTTGTGGAAGAGGCCCTTCTCGGGGCGCACATCGTGGTACTGGACGTCGATGAGGGCGAGCTTGGGATGATCCCAGGACAGTCCCTCCCGCTGCCGGTAGCCGTCGAGGAGCACCCATTTGGCGACCCAGTCGATCGAATCGGCGAGCGTGGTGGGATCGGTCGCGAGACCGTCGAGGAAGCGACGCCATTCGGCGAGCACCTCCTGCGTCTCCGGGTCATCGCCCGCGTGCTCCCGGCACGCGGTCCAGTAGAGGTCCTGGATCTCCAGGGCGGTCAGGTGAGACCCGTCGGCCAGCGGCAGGCGGGTGCTCAGCTGGAGATCATGGGAGACGTCCCAGAGCGCCTGGAGCGGGTCGGCGAGCTCGATCCGGGGGGCCAGACCCGCCTCGATGAGGCCGAGGACGAGGGCGGTCGAGCCGAACCGGACGAGGGTCGCGGGTTCGGCGAGGGTGGCGTCGCCGATGATGACGTGGAGTCGGCGGTACCGGTCGGGATCGGCATGCGGTTCGTCACGGGTGTTGACGATGGGGCGGCGCAGGGTCGTCTCGAGTCCGACCTGGGCTTCGAAGAAGTCCGCCCGCGAGGAGATCTGGAAGCCGGGGGTCTCCGCTTCGCGGCCGATCCCGACCCGACCGGAGCCGCAGAGGATCTGCCGGGTGACGAAGAACGGGATGAGCCCGGCGACGAGGTCGTCGAAGTCGACGGTGCGGTCGACGAGGTAGTTCTCATGGGTGCCGTAGGAGGCGCCCTTCGAATCGGTGTTGTTCTTGTAGAGGTTGACCGGCGCGTCGGTGGCGGCCAGCCGACGGACGGAGGCCAGGGCGACGAGATCCCCGGCCCGGTCGTAGGCGACGAGGTCACGCGGGGTGAGCACCTCGGGAGAGGAGTACTCGGGGTGGGCGTGGTCGACGTAGTAGCGGGCGCCGTTCTCCGTGACGACGTTGGCGAGGTACTCGGCTTCGACCGCCTCGGCGGGCAGGTGCGTGAGCTGGGAGGCGTCGGCGTCGGCGACGTTCATGAGGAACCCGCGGGCATCGGCGAGCGGGGACTCGGTCTCGAAGTCCCAGAAGCTCTGGGACGACTTGAGACCGCGCGGTCCCGCATATGCGTCGACGACGCGCGCGGAGTCGCGCATCGGGTTCGCCCCGGGGTTGCCCGGCTGGCTCAGCCCGAACTCGGTCTCGGCTCCCATCACCCGGTGCACCGTGATCATGACCTGCTCCCTCCACCGTTAGACTCGCACTCGTGGCTGCGAAGAAATCTCATCTCCCGATCGCCCTAGTCGTCGACCTCGTGCTCGTGATCCTCTTCACGATCATCGGGCATTACACCCACTCTAACGACCTCGACCCGCAGGGCATCGTCACGACCGCCTGGCCGTTCGTCGCCGCCCTCGTCGTCGCGTGGGTGCTCGCCGCGGTGTGGGACCGACCGCTGTCCCCGCTCGCCTCGGGCACGGGGATCTGGGCGATCACCGTGCTGCTCGGCCTCGTCATCCGCGGCCTCACCGGCGCCGGCGGGGATCCCGGGCAGGTTCCCGTGAGCTTCATGATCGTCGCCACGACGCTCAACTTCATCACCCTCGTCGGCTGGCGGGTCATCGCCACCGCCGTCTCCGGCGGCGGCAAGCGCCGCCGCTGAGCCGCAGACCACGACCCACAAGCCCGGACCCGGTCCGGCCTCAGAGCAGGTCGGGGTTCGGGGTCGCCTCGGCGATCTCGGACTCGAGCGTCGGGGCTCCGCGGGTCGTGTCGAGGTGCATCATCCGCAGATGGGTGACCCGCTCGCCCTTGCGCCCGGAGATCCGCGCCCACTCGTCGGGGTTCGTCGTGTTCGGCAGGTCCTCGTGCTCGCTGAACTCCTCGGCGATCGCCTCGGCGAAGTGCTCGGGATGCAGACCCCGCTGCCCGGTCTCGAGCAGTGACTTGATCGCCCCTTTCTTCGCCCGGTCGACGATGTTGTGGATCATCGCGCCCGAGGCGAAGTCGGAGAAGTGGAGGACCTCGCGGGAGCCGTCGGCGTAGGTGGCCTCGACGAACTCGTTCTCCGGCACGCTCGCGTACATCCGCTCGACGCAGTAGTCGATGAGGGCGCTGACCGTGGCTTCGGCTCCGCCGTGTTCGGCCACGAGGCTCTCCCGCAGCGGCAGCGCCGGGGTGAGGTACTTGCCGAAGATGTCGCGCGCGGCCTCGGCGTCGGGCCGTTCGATGCGGATCTTCACGTCGAGGCGACCGGGCCGCAGGATCGCGGGGTCGATGAGGTCCTCGCGGTTCGAGGCGCCGATGACGATGACGTTGTCGAGCTGCTCGACGCCGTCGATCTCCGTGAGCAGCTGCGGAACGATCGTCGTCTCGACGTCGGAGGACTTGCCGGTGCCGCGGGTGCGGAACAGCGATTCCATCTCGTCGAAGAAGACGACGACGGGGAACCCGGCCGAGGCCTTCTCACGGGCTCGGGCGAAGATCAGCCGGAGCTGCCGCTCCGTCTCCCCGACGTACTTGTCGAGGAGTTCGGGGCCCTTGATGTTGAGGAAGTAGGTCTTCCGCGCCCGTTCCGAGCTGCGTTCGGCGAGCGAGTTCGCGACCGCCTTGGCGATGAGCGTCTTGCCGCAGCCGGGCGGACCGTAGAGGAGGATGCCCTTGGGCGGTTTGAGCCCGTGCTCGGTGTAGAGCTGCGGGTGCTCGAAGGGCAGTTCGACGGCGTCCTGGATCTGCCCGATCTGATCGGCGAGACCGCCGATGTCCGAGTACGTGATGTCGGGGACCTCTTCGAGCAGGAGCGAGGACACCTCCGGCTTCTCGACGACCTCGAGGGCGAAGTGGGTGCGGGTGTCGACGACGACGGCATCGCCGAGGCGGACGCCTGAGTCGAGGACCTCCTGCGTGAGGACGTAGACCTGCTCGTCGTCGCCGGGAGCGCCGACGAGGATGCGGGTGTCGTCGATGAACTCGCGGACGGTGACGACGCTGCCGACCGAGCCGAAGTCGCCGGTGCCGATGATGACGAGGCCCTCGGACAGGAGCACCTCGGTGCCGGGACGCAGCGACTTCGCCTCGACCTCGGGACCGACCGCCACCCGCATCCGCCGTCCGCCGACGATGACATCGGCGAACAGGCCCGCGTCGTCGACGGCGATGAGGGTCCCCCAGCTGTTCGGGGGCTCGGTCAGCCGCCTGGCCTCCTCCTTGATCCGCCCGAGCTCCTCCCGGGCGGTGCGCAGCGTCTTCGACAGCGCCTCGTTCCGCTTGCCGGCGGTGAACAGCTGCTGACGCAGGGAGGCGGTGTCCTCCCGCAGCTTCTTCACCTCGCTCGTCGGTGTCTCTGTCATCGGCTGTCCTCCTTCTGCTCTGGGTCCGTGGCCGCTGCGGCCGGCTGGTCTGCGGCAGGCTGTGCCGGGTCGGTCTGGTCTCCGGCAGGCGGCGCCGGGTCAGGCTGGTCTGCGGCTGGCTGTGCCGGATTGGTGCCGGGAGTCTCGAGTCGTCTGCCGGCCTCGCGCATCACCCGACGCAGCTTCTTGCCGGTCGCCACCCGGGTGCCGATCGCCGTCTCCGTCACCTCTCCTCCGGTCCACGCCTCGACGTCGGCGGTCGAGGCCGGCGCACCCTGGGGGCGTTTCTTCTTCTCCAGGGGCACCTCCCCCGGTGCCATTCTGCGGGCGATGACGAGGAAGCCGGTGTGGGCGATCATCCTGTGGTCGGGACGGACGGCGAGTCCGTCGACGTGCCAGCCGCGGACCATCGACTCCATCGCGCTAGGTTCGCTGAAGCACCCGGTCTCCCGGACCGCCTCGACGAAGCGCGAGAGCTGCGGGACGGTCGCGACGTAGGCGATGACGACGCCCCCGGGAGCCAGCGCCTCCGTGACGGCGGCGAGCACGTTCCACGGGGTGAGCATGTCGAGGACGACGCGGTCGACCGTGCCGGGGGCGAACTCCGCGGGCAGGGTCTCGGCGAGGTCGCCGACCGTGACCGCCCAGTTGTCGGGGGCGCCGTCGAAGAAGTCGGCGATGTTGCCCGCGGCGATGTGGGCGAACTCCTCGCGCAGCTCGAAGGAGTGGAGGCGGCCCTGGGGCCCGACGGCGCGCAGCAGGGCGATCGACAGGGCGCCCGACCCGACGCCCGCCTCGACGACGGTGGCTCCGGGGAACACGTCGCCGAGGGTGACGATGAGACCCGAGTCCTTCGGGTAGACGACGGCGGCCCCGCGCGGCATCGAGAGCACGAAGTCCTCGTAGAGGGGGCGGAAGACCTGGAAGTCCACACCCCCGGAGTTCGTCACGACGATGCCCTCGGGACGGCCGATGATGTCGTCGTGGCTGATGAGTCCCTTGTGGGTGTGGAACACCTCTCCGGAGGCGAGCACGATCGTGTGCATCCGGCCCTTGGGATCGGTGAGTTGGATCTTCTCCCCCGCGCGCAGTGCGGTGTCGGGTCGGTGAGGCTGAGTCATGATGCTTCTACTCTACGCTGGTGAGGTGTGCCTTACGCACACCGGTTCAGGCCGCGAGAAGCTCGTCGAAGAACTCCTGCAGATCGATGACGCCGACGAGCGTGTTGCCGTCCATGACCAGGCAGAACTGCGCCTTGGGGCGGTGGGTGAGCGACTCGAGCAGATGCGGTGCCGTGATGTCCTTGGGCACCCCGATCCAGCCGGCAAGGGGCCTGGCCACTTCGCCGACGGGGATGTGGGTCATCGATTCGGCAAGGCGACCGGCCGCGGCGTGGCGGTCGACGAGACCGTAGGGCAGCCCCTTCTGGTCGAGGACGACGATGAGCGTGCGCTCCTTGGCATGGCCGAGCGTGTTCGCATAGTCGAGGGTGTCGGCGAGATCGGCGTCCCAGGTCGCGGCGATCGCCGGCTGGATGACCTGCCGCAGATCGTAGGTCTCCATCTTCCGGGCCCGCTTCGCATGGGTCGCGGCATCCCCGGCGGAGAACCACAGCATGATGGCGATGAGCGACATCCAGGCGACGTTGAGCGGATCGGGCCGCTGACCGGCGAGCAGCGGGGTGATGACCGACCAGCCGATGAAGCCGATCGCGATGATCCGCCCCACCCAGCTCGCGACGATCGTGCCGAGGTACTGGGACCCGGTGATCCGCCACATCAGCGCCTGCAGCGCCCACCCGCCGTCGAGCGGGATGCCCGGGAGCAGGTTGATCGCGCCGAGGGCGACGTTGGCGAAGGTGATCGCGACGAGGAGCAGCCACGGCACCGAGTACGGGGTGACCGCGCTCAGGCACCACCACCCGAGGAGGGCGAGGACGATGTTGACGATGGGCCCGACGATGGAGATGACGAAGCTCGTCATCGCCGCCTTGTCGCGCGGGTTGTCGACCTGCGGTTCGAAGCGGGTGAAGCCGCCCCAGATGTTGAGCTCGATCGCCGCGACCTTCTGCCCGTAGAACTGGCCGGCGACGCCGTGGGCGAGTTCGTGGAGGAACACCGAGGCGAAGAGGAGGACGGCGTAGGCGAACGCCACCGCCCACGACCACAGCCCGAGGTCGGGGCGCACCGTGTGCACCCACGGGGCGAAGAGGATCGTGATGACGATCGCGGCGAGGAACCACGACCACGCGAGGATGACGGGGGCGCCGAGAACGGTCCCCAGGCGCACGCCGGATGAGGCGCCGGTCTGGTGGTTCTTCGCGGCCATGAAAAGGACATCCTCTTGCACGTTGGGGTCGGGATTCTCAGCCTAACAGCGGCAGAGGCCTTCACCATGTCAGACGCGTCGTGTCCGCTCAACTCGACGGGGCCTGCCGCGTCGTGCCCGGCCCGTGTCAGGACCCCTCGTTAGAGTGGGTGCATGGCCGAGCTCACCAGTCTCTCTCCGTCCCGTGCGAACGACTTCGTGCAATGCCCCTTGAAGTTCCGCTTCCGCAGCATTGACAGGCTTCCGGAACCCCCTTCACAGGCGGCATTCAAGGGCACGCTCGTCCACTCCGTGCTCGAGCAGCTCTTCACGCTGCCGGCGGCCGAGCGCACCGAGGACGCCGCCCAGGCGATGCTCTCCCCGAGCTGGGACGCCCTGGTGGAGAAGGACCCGACCGTGCTCGAGATCTTCGCCGATGATCAGGAGAAGGAGACATTCTTCACATCCGCCCACAACCTCGTGCGCGCGTACTTCACCCTCGAGTACCCCGAGCATCTCGAACCGGAGACGACGGAGAAGTACGTGACGACGACGCTGGACAACGGGCTCGAGCTGCGCGGGTTCATCGACCGGGTCGACGTCGCCCCGGGCGGGGAGAAGCGCCTCGTCGACTACAAGACCGGCAAGCAGCCGAAACCCCAGTACGGGCGGGAGGCGAAGTTCCAGATGGGGTTCTACGCGCTCGTCGAGTACCGGCTCACCGGAGAGCTCGTCCACACGCTCCAGCTCATGTACCTCGGCTCGCGGAGCATCCTCAAATCCCATCCGACTCCGGCCGATCTCGAGGCCAGCGAATTCGAGATCGCCGCGATCTGGAACGACATCGTCGCAGCCGCCGAAGCCGATCGCTGGCGTCCCCGGAAGTCCCCGCTGTGCAACTGGTGCTCGTTCAAGCCCCTGTGCCCGGCCTGGGGCAACGCCGCTCCCCCGACCCCGGAGATCACGCGGATAGTCGGGACGTGAGCGCGCGCAGATCGTCGACGTCGTGTCCGGCGAGGCTCGTCCACAGGGTCGTGCCGGGGGCGGGGTCGAGGTCGACGAGGTGCGGGATGCCGATCGCGATCGTGCCCGCCGCCTCGGCGCTGGCCAGTCCGGGCCGGGAGTCCTCGAGGGCGATGCACCTGCCGGGATCGAGACCGAGCAGCGCGGCTCCCGCGAGGTAGGGCTCCGGATCGGGTTTGCCGGCGCTGACCTCGTCACCGGAGATGAGCCCGACGAAGCTGTCGGGCGGGCACGCGGCGATGACCGCCTCGGCGAGGCTGCGGTAGGACATCGTCACCATCACACACGGAATCCCCTCCTCCCGCAGCGCGCTCAGCAGCTCGAGCGCGCCGGGCCGGAAGGGCACGGACTCCGCGATGCGGGCGATGACGGCCGCGAGCAGCGTGTCGACGATGACGGGGGCGGGCAGGTCGAGTCCGGCCTCCCGCATGAGGCTGCCGGAGGTGAGGAGATCGTTGCCGACGAACTCGAGGCCCTGCTCCTCCGACCACGGCAGTCCATGGGCGGCCATGAGCTCGGTCTCGGCCTCGATCCAGTACGGTTCGGTGTCGACCAGGGTTCCGTCCATGTCCCAGAGGACCGCGCCAGGATTCGTCATGGTTCCAGCGTAATGTGGTCGCATGACATTTCTCCCATCAGGTCACGGTGCGCTCGTCTTCATCGCCTTCGAGGGGCAGGACGCCGATGCTTCGGAGGCGGCGAGCTCGCTGGTCAAGGACATCATCGACACGTGGGGGCTCGACGACAGCGAGATCCTCGACACCGACGGCTTCTACGAGTTCCGCTTCTCCGAACCGGAGATCGAACGCGATGAGACGGGACGCGCGAGCATCGCGTGGCCCGGCGTCGAGGTCCACCGCGGCACCCATGAGGGACGTGCCGTCACCGTCATCCACGGGCACGAGCCCGGACTCAAATGGCGGGAGTTCCTCTCCCTCATCCTCGCCGAGGTGGGTGAGGACGATTCCGTCGTCCTCCTCGGCGGCCTCCACGCCGAGGTGCCCCACACCCGGCCGCTGCCGGTCGTCGCGAACACCGAGGACCCCGACCTCGCCGCGCAGCTGGGCATCGAGATCAACAGCTACGAAGGGCCCATCGGCATCCTCGGACTCCTCGGGGTCGCGTGCTCGTGGCGGCAGCTCACCGCGATCAACCTCTGGGTGGGCGTGCCCGACTACCTCGGGGACTCGCCGTCGCCGAAGGCCGAACTCGCACTCGTCCGGGCCGTCGAGAAGACCACGGGGATCGAGATCGACATTCCCATCCTCGAGGAGGAGAGCCGAGCCTGGGAGCTCGGCGCCGATGAGGTCGTGTCGGGCAATCCGCAGCTGGCCGAGCTGCTCGGGCGCCTCGAGCAGCGCATCGACGCGACCGAGCTGCCCGAGGCCAGCGGCGAGGCGATCGCCGCGGAATTCGAACGCTACCTGCGCGGACGCGGCCGCGAGCGCTGAGTCAGTCGCGCAGCCGGATGCCGAGCAGGGCGTCGACGGCGTCGGCGACCCGCTCCCCGGTCACGGCGCCGGGCTCCCCGGCCGGTGTGTCGGCGTAGTGCTCGGCCCATTCGTCGAGGATCCCCAGGGCCCGGGGGCTGTCGAGGTCGTCGGCGAGGGCTTCGCGCAGGAGGCCGATGATGTGGGTGCGCAGCCCCTCCCGGCACTCCGATTCGCACGTCGCCGCGTGCTTCCATGCGGCGAGGCGCTCGGCCGCGGAGTCGAGGAGGTCGCGGGTGAAGTTCCAGTCGCTGCGGTAGTGGTTCGACAGGAGCACGGTGCGGATGACCATAGGGTCGACGCCCTCGGCGAGCAGCTGCGAGACGAGGACGAGGTTGCCCTTCGACTTGCTCATCTTCTCGCCCTCGAAGCCGACCATGCCCGTGTGCATGAACGTCCGCGCCAGCGGCGTGCGCTGCCACGCCGCGGCGTGGGCGGCGCCCATCTCGTGGTGCGGGAAGATGAGGTCGCTGCCGCCGCCCTGGACGTCGACGGGCAGGCCGAGACAGTCGTCGGCGATGACCGTGCACTCGATGTGCCAGCCCGGGCGTCCGGGACCGAGCGCCCCGCCGTCCCAGGAGGGTTCGCCGTCGCGGGCCGCGCGCCACAGCAGCGGGTCGAGCGGATTCTCCTTGCCGGGGGTCTCCGGGTCGCCGCCGCGCTCGGCGGACAGGCGCAGCATCGTCGCCCGATCGTCGTGGCTGACGCTGCCGAACGGCGGCTGAATCGGGGTGTCCACCCGGTAGTAGACGTCACCGTTGTCCAGGGTGTACGCGGCCCCCTCGGCGAGGAGGGCGCTGACGGCGGCGGCGATCCGCGGAATCGATTCGACGACGCCGACGTAGTCCTGGGGCGGGATGACGCGCAGCGCCTCCATGTCGTCGCGGAAGAGCTGGATCTGCGACTCGGCGAGTTCGCGCCAGTCCACGCCCGTGGCCGCGGCGCGTTCGAGCAGCGGGTCGTCGACATCGGTCGTGTTCTGGACGTAGACGACGTCGAGGCCGGCATCGCGCCACACCCGGCCCAGCAGGTCGAAGGCGACATAGGTCGCGGCATGGCCGAGGTGGGTCGCATCGTAGGGGGTGATCCCGCAGACGTAGAGGGCTGCTCTGCCGTCGCGTCCGCTCAGTCGCCTCGGGCTGCGCGCCCCGGTGTCGAAGACGGTGGGGACTGTGCCGGTGGTGGACAGCTGGGGCAGCTCAGGTGCGGACCATGATTTCACGCAGACCAGCCTAACCGAGACCGGCGGTCGCGAGCACGTCCTAGATCGGCGGCCAGGGAATCGCCGTCCTGTCCTCGGGCGGAGGGGGGAAGATCCCGGTGTCGGCCAGGGTCTGCGCCCGCTGCGCGAGCGCTGTGATCTCCGTCTCCCGCAGGCACTCGGTGAGCGCGTCGACGAGCACCGCGGGCATGGCCGCGACCTCGTCGAGGGCCGCGCGCTCGGTGTCATCGAACGCGGAGTCGGCGAATCCCCAGAGCACCGTGCGCAGCTTCTCCTCCGGGTGGAAGCTCAATCCGTTGTCGATGCCGAACGTCCCGAACCCCCCGGTCACCCCGGGCAGCACGCTGCCAGTGATGATGTGCCCGGCCTTGCGGTCGGCGTTGCCGGCGAGCAGATCGAAGAAGGCGACCCGGCGCAGCTCCTCGCCGAGGCTGTGGGAGAGGACGAGGTCCCGTCCGTCCTCGGTGCGCAGGGCGAACATCGGGGCGAACGCCTCGGGGATCCCGTCGATCTCGGTGAGCGCGACGTCGGCGTCGTCGCCGGCGTCCTCGACGTAGGCCTGGAGGGAGCCGGGACCGTGCGGCAGATCGGTGCGGAGCACGGTGGGCGGGACGACCCGCAGGCCGAGGTGGGCGCTGAGCCGGTACGCGGCGACTTCGCGCAGCCCCAAGGTGCCGTCGGGGAAGTCGTGGAGGGGTCTCTCGCCGGCGATCGGCTTGTAGACGGCCTTGAGCACGCGGTCGGCGTGGTCGACGACGACGAGCGAGGTCGAGTTGCTCGCCCGCGGGATGTCTCCCATGAGCGTGGGCTCCCCGCCGGTCAGCGCGGATTCGACGAGGCGTCGACCGCCGCCGGCCGTCAGGCTCGTGCAACACCGTTGGCGCGCGGGCAGAGGTGGCCTTCGGGTTCGAGCGGCAGCGAGCAGAACGGGCAGTCCCCGCGCCCGGCGGAGACGACCTGCTCGGCGCGGCGCGCGAACTCGCGGGCACCGGCCGCATCGAGGACGGTGCGCAGCACATCGCGCTCGACCTCGTCGTCATCGGGGTCGGCCGAGGTGCCGGCCTGCGCGTCCTCCTCGGTGAGTTCGAAGCACTCGACGACGAGTTCGTGGGCGACGGTGTCCCACCCCAGGCTCATCGTCCCGACCCGGAACTCGGGGTCGATGGGGACGTTGAGCCCGGCATTGTCGATGCGGTCGTCGATCGCCGTCTGCGGCACGCGGGCGGCGGGGTCCTTGATCATCACCATGTCGAGGAGCTCGGTGATGCGGTCGGCGAGGATCTCGACCTGCTCCTTCTCGACGATCACCGTCGTCAGGGCGTCGCCGGACTTCGCTTGGAGGAGGAAGGTCCGCTCCCCCGGCAGGCCGATCGTGCCGACGACGAAGCGGTCGGGTGTGGGGTGATCGTAGAGTGAGGCCATGTGGCCCAGCCTAATCCACTGCCGCCCGGCCGTCGGAACCCCGGCCATCTGCGCCGACCCTAGGCGTGACCGTCGTGCTGGGATACATTTGACTCATGAGCACAGATCCTCGTGAGGCCCTGGACGCATTCCTCGAAGCGGTGAGGGAGCACTTCGCCGCATCCGCACATCGCAATGGAGACCAAGACCCCCGAGTCGAAGCCGCGTACATGGCTTTGGCCGACGCCTTCGAGATCTACGAAGACGCCATCTACACCGCGTATGACGAAGTCACCCCGTTCGAGCTCTTCGACGACGTCGAGGATGCGAAGGCCGACGACGAAGACGAGGACTACGACGAGTTCGGCGTCGCCGATGACGACGATGACGAGGACGAGGACGACATCGACGACGCCCGGCGCTGACGCCTCACGAGGGCTGACCCTCACGAGGACCGGTGCCTGCCGGGAGCCGAGACTTCAGGAGATCTGCTCGAGCACCTCGGCGATCTCCGGTTCGAGGGTGACGTCGCTGCTCATGATCTGACCCAGCTGCTCCGGGGTGCGCGCGGAGACGAGGGTGGAGGCGATGCCGCGTTCGCGGTTGAAGGCCAGGGCGATGTCCGTCGTGCTCACCCCGAGGGCCGCCGCGGCCCGGCGCACGCCCGCGAGCACCCGCGACGCCCTGTCGTCGAGGTAGGGCGAGACGTAGTCGGAGAGCTCCCCCGCCAGCCGGGAGTCCTGGGGAGTGCCGCGCTGGTACTTGTCCGCAAGCACCCCGCGGCCCAACCCGGCACCGGCGATGAGGCCGATGCCCGCATAGTCGCAGGCCGGTCCGAGCTCGGCATCGGCGTCGCGGTTGAGCAGGGAGTATTCGCTGATCGCGCACGCGATCGGAATGCCGGCCCCGCGCATCTCGGCGAGCTGCCATCCCGTGTGGTGGGAGACGCCGACGTAGCGGACGGTGCCGAGCGTGAGCAGGGTGTCGATCGCCGAGGCGGTCTCGGACCTGTCGACCTCGGCGTCGAAGACGTCGAGGACGAGGACGTCGAGGTGCTCGCGGCCGATCGCGCGCAGCAGCTCGGCGACCTGGTCGAGGATGCGGGCGCGCCGAGCCCGAGCTCGATGTGGGAGGACTCACTCAGCGACACCCCGACCCTGCCCATCACACTCACCGCGTCCGGCAGGTCGACCTGTCCGAGGACTTCGGCCGCATGGAGGCCTGAGCTGGGAAGTTCGAGGAGATTGCCGCCCGCCTCGGCGTAGGCGTCGACGAGCCTCTGCGCGTCCCGCCCGTCGACCCGATGCCCCCACTCGAAGGTGCCCAGACCCACATCGCTGACGTCAAGACCGGTCGTTCCCAGGCGGTTGGAGTTCATGATTCTTGAGGTTACCCGATTCGCCGACTACCGTGGTCACGTTCCCGCCAACCCTCTTCTCCTAGGAGACGCATGTACGAATGGCTCGTGGCCGCCGTGCTCGGAATCGTCCAGGCACTCACGGAATTCCTGCCGATCTCATCGTCGGCGCACGTGCGCATCGTCGGCGAATGGCTCCTGCCGGGTCGGGATCCGGGGGCGTTCTTCACCGCGATCATCCAGATCGGCACCGAGCTCGCCGTCGTCGTCTACTTCTGGCGCGACATCGTCTCCATCATCTCGAAGTGGTGCCTGGCGCTCGTCGGCAGGCATGACCGCAAGGACCCCGAGGTGCGCCTGGGCTGGCTCATCATCGTCGGGTCGATCCCCATCGTCATCCTCGGACTCCTCTTCCAGGACTACATCGAGACGACCTTCCGCAGTCTGTGGATCACCGCGACGATGCTCATCGTCTTCGGCCTCATCATCGGCCTCGCGGACTGGGTGGGGAAGAAGCAGTACACGATCGAGGACATGACCTGGGGACAGGGCATCGTCTACGGCTTCGCGCAGGCTCTCGCCCTCATCCCCGGCGTCTCCCGCTCGGGAGGCACGATCATGGCCGGCCGGTTCATGGGCTTCGACCGTCCCGCCGCTGCGCGCTACTCGTTCCTGCTGGCGATCCCCGCCGTGCTCGGGTCGGGCTTCTACGGCATCGTCAAGAGCCTCGGCGACACCGAGATGGTGCTCGGCTGGGGTCCGACGATCCTCGCCACCGTCATCGCGTTCTGCCTCGGCCTCGCCGTCATCCACTGGTTCCTGCGCTACATCCAGACGAAGTCGTTCGCGATCTTCGTGTGGTACCGCGTCGCGCTCGGCATCCTCCTCTTCATCCTCCTCGGCACCGGCGTCCTCGCCGCAGGCTGAGGTCACTCGGGGTCGCTGAGACCGCCGCCGCCGGGCACACCGGCCTCCGCAAGCCCGGCGGCGGTCACCGACATCGCCGTGAGCACCGGGAACGGCCCGGAGTAGTCGATGATCGTGAACGAGCCGGGGGCGACCGCGAGCCGCTGGAAGTCATCGAGCGGCATACCGAGCGCCTCGGCGATGATCGCCTTGATGATGTCGCCGTGGGAGACGATCATCCCCCACGCGGGCTTCGGCTTCTCCCCCGCTGCCGACGATTCGCTCGGCGGCTCGGGTCGCTGCGCCGCTTCCTGCTCCAGCCTCTCGAGCTCCCGGAGTTCGCCGACGAGGAACCGCACCCCGGACACGGCCCGGTCGGCCGCCTCGGCGATGGCCTCGCCGGCGGGGAACCGCATCGCCGAGGCGCGCCGGCTCACCGTCTCCCAGTCGGGTGTCGTGACGAGGTCGGCGAGGCTGCGCCCGGTCCAGTCCCCGTAGTCGAGTTCGACGAACTCCTCGCCGATGCGGGTCTCGGTCACCTCGATGTGCGTCTGTGCGATCTCGGCGGTCTGCACGCACCGCAGCAGCGGTGAGTGGATGAGGCGGGCGAAGGAGGTGTGCGGAAGCATCCGCAGCGTCGCCTCCAGTGCCCGGGTCCCGTCCTCGGTCAGCGACACGCCGGGGGTGCGTCCGGCGAGGATCCCTGCCGTGTTCGCGCTCGAGAGTCCGTGTCTGAGGAGGACGATGACGGGCATACGATCCAGATTAGCCCACATCGTCTACAGTGGCCCTATGAAGGAGGTGGGCGCATGAAACGCCAGCGACCGAGGATGACCTACGAGTTCCGGAAGGTCTCGTTCTCCAAGGACGTCCCGCGCTCCGTCAGTCTCCAGGAGCTCAACGACCAGGCCGAATACGGTCAGTGGGAGCTCGCACGGACCCGGATCTCCGCCGGGGGCACCCGCACCGTCTGGCTGCGCCGCAAGATCATGCCGCTGCCGACCGCCGGCTGATCGCGGGGTTGGCAACGCACTCGGGCTTCCTCTCCCTCCTCCTCGCCGGCTCCGCGACGATCCTCGCGGGGGCGGCGATGTCGCTGCAGGGACGCGCCAACGGTCTGCTCGGGGCGGTGCTCGGAGGCGCCGTCTTCGCCGCGCTCATCTCCTTCGCCACGGGTCTCCTCGTCGTCGGCGCAGTCCTCGTCGCGAGCGCGTCGTCGCGCGCGCCGTCGGGACTCGTCGTCTGGGTGCGCTCGGGCCGGCTGCCGTGGTGGATGCTCCTCGGCGGGCTCAACGGCGCGTTCGTCGTCGTCGCCCAGGCGGTGACGGTCCCGCTCATGGGCGTCGCGATGTTCACGATGGCCTTCGTCGCCGGTCAGGTCGCCGGCGGCATCATCGTCGACGGCACGGCGCTGCCGCCCGGCGGCCGTCAGCGGCTGACGGTGCTGCGCATCCTCGGGGTCCTCATCGTCCTCGGGGCCCTCGTCGTCGGCGCCGCCGAGCGGCTCGACCTCGGGGTGCCGTGGTGGGCACCGGTGCTGCCGTTCATCGCCGGCGGTCTCGTCAGTGTCCAGCAGGCCTTCAACGGCCGCGTCCGGGCGGCATCCGGATCGGCCGTCGTCGCGACGACGGCGAACTTCGCGACCGGGTTCGTCGCCCTCCTCGCGGCCACCGCCGTCGTCATGGCCGGCGGTGCGCGGTGGCAGGGGTTCCCCACGGCGCCGGAGGAGTGGTGGCTGCTGCTCGGCGGAGCCTTCGGGGTGATCTTCATCGGGATCACCGCGCTCACGGTCGGTCGCCTCGGCGTGCTCCTCCTCAGCCTCTTCTCGCTGTTCGGGAACCTCCTCGGCGCGCTCCTCCTCGACTACCTGCTGCCGCTGCCGGGATCACTGGTGAGCGTGACGACGGTGCTCAGCGCCGCGCTCGTCCTCGTCGGGATCGCGGTGACGATCACGCCCGCATCAGGAAGTCGCCGAGGACGCGGGTCCCGAACCTGAGCGCGTCGACGGGCACGCGCTCGTCGACGCCGTGGAACATCGCCGGGAAGTCGAGGTCCCCGGTGAGCCGGAGAGGTGCGAACCCGTAGCCGGCGATCCCGAGCTCCGACAGCGACTTGTTGTCGGTGCCGCCCGAGAGCGTGTACGGCAGCACCCTGGCGTCCGGGTCGGCGGCGAGCAGGCTCGCGTTCATCTGGGCCACCAGCGGGGTCTGATAGTCGGCTTCGAGGGCAGGGCCCTGTTCGCTGACCTCGATGTCGATGCCCGGTCCGGCGAGTTCCTTGATCGTGAGCATGACGTCCTCGTGCTGGCCGGGAAGCGTACGGCAGTCGACGTATCCGGTCGCCGTGCCGGGGATGACGTTGTGCTTGTAGCCGGCCTCGAGGAACGTCGGGTTCGACGTGTTCTGCAGGGTCGGGGCGACGAACTTCGCGACGGAGCCGAGCTCGGTGAGCAGTTCGCCGATCGTTTCCGAGGTGAAGGCGATCCCGGTGATCTCCGAGACCCCTTCGAGCAGCTGTCGTGTCGCCGGGGGGATGTCCTGCGGCCATTCGTGCTCGCCGATCCGGGTGATCGCCGCGGCGAGCCGGGTGACGGGGTTGTCGTCGTTGCGCTGGGAACCGTGGCCGGCGGAGCCGTGGGCGATGAGGTTGAGCCATGCCAGCCCCTTCTCCGCTGTCTGGATGAGGTAGACCCGCTGTCCGCGGATGTCGACGGAGTAGCCGCCGACCTCGGAGATCGCCTCGGTGGCGCCGGCGAAGAACTCGGGGTGGTTGCGCACGACGTAGCGGGCCCCGTATTCGCCTCCGGCCTCCTCGTCGGCGAAGAAGGCGACGATGAGGTCGCGGCGGGGCTGGAGGCCCTGGCGGACCATGTCGCGGATCGCCGCGATGATCATCGCGTCCATGTCCTTCATGTCCACGGCCCCGCGTCCCCACAGCAGACCGTCCTTGATGACACCGGCGAAGGGGTCGACGCTCCAGTCCTCGGCGGCGGCCGGGACGACGTCGGTGTGGCCGTGGACGACGAGGGCCGGAGCCGTCGCATCGACGCCGGCGATCCGGGTGACCAGCGACGCCGGCCGGGAGCGGATTCGACGATCGTCGACGCCAGCCCCACCTCGGCGAACCAGCTCTCGATGAGCTCAGCGGCCGGGCGTTCCGGGTTCGCCTTGTTCATCCCCCAGTTCTGGGTGTCGATGCGGATGAGCTGCTGGCACAGGGATGTGACCTCGTCCTCGGCGGCACTGAAATCAAACATGGAGACTCCCCTTCGACACGACGGTGCTGAACAGGATCAACGTTAACGCACGGGCGCGACGGGGAATGAGCGAAGGCCCTCCCGGATTCCTCCGGAAGGGCCTTCCCTGTTGTGCGCGAAGGGGGACTTGAACCCCCACGTCCGATAATTTGGACACTAGCACCTCAAGCTAGCGCGTCTACCAATTCCGCCACCCGCGCTGGCAACAGGAATTACTCTACACGCGTTCGGCGGCGGCGCAAAATCGAATCGGCCGTTTGTGACCGACCTCACTGCACACCGTCTCTGACCTCAGGCGATGCCTGTAGGCCGGCTCAGGCGATGCCGCCCGACAGCCTCAGGCGCTGCCGCTCGGTGCGGCCACCTCGGTGACGCTCGAGAGCACGTGCGGCTTGCCCTTAGCCGGGTCGAAGACCGCGAAGTCCGCCGCCTCGTGCCGCGCTCCCCCGGTGAAGGCGAACCCGACGGTCGCGGGAAGCAGGATCGGCTTCGCGAAGGAGACGTCCCAGCGGTAGGACTCGAGCCTGGGGTCGGCCGCAGCCAGCGCCCGGGACGCGGTGTACATCCCGTGCGCGATGACCTTGGGGAACCCGAAGCCGCGCGCGGCGAGCCCGTTGAGGTGGATGGGGTTGTAGTCGCCGGAGACCTTCGCGTAGCGCTGCCCGATGATCGGGTCGAGCCGCCAGCGCGCGGTCGGCAGCGGCGCGACGAAGTCCTCACGCGCCGGCTGCGGCTGCTCCTGCGCACCGGCGAGTCGCTTGCCCTTCGCCAGGTACGTCGTCGTCTCCGTCAGCACCGTCTCACCGTCGACCTGGGCGGTGACCTCGACGTCGATCGTCGTCCCCGCCGGATGCGCGAAGGGGCCGGCCAGCGAGACGGAGAAGTCGACGACATCGCCGATGCGCACCGGGCGGATGACCTCGACCCGATTGCGGATGTGGACCATCCCGACGAGCGGCAGCGGCACGGCGGGATCGCTGAGGAGCTGCATGCTCAGCGGGAACGCGAGCACGTGGAGGTAGCCGGGATGGACGACGTCGCGCAGCGGAGCCTCGATGACCTTCGCGAACCCCGCATAGGCGGTGGCGTCGATGGCGATGCTGCGCGCGATGGTCCTGTCCGGCAGGTCCGTGCCGGGACGCGTGCCGAACGGCAGGGCCTTGAGCACGGCCTTCGCGTAGACGGGAAGCATGCTCATCACGCACCCACCATGTTCTGCCCGCACACCCGCAGGGTCTGGCCGTTGATGCCGCGCGCCGAGGCGGAGGCGAGGAACGCGATCGTCTCGGCGACGTCGACGGGCAGTCCGCCCTGCTGGAGGCTCGAGAGCCGGCGCGCGACCTGCCGGGTGAGCGGGGGCATCGCCGCGGTCATATCGGTTTCGATGAACCCGGGGGCAACGGCGTTGGCGCTGCCGCCGAGTGCCGCGAAGTCCCCCGCCGAGGCGGCCGTGAGTCCGATGACCCCGGCCTTCGACGTCGCATAGTTCGTCTGCCCGCGGTTGCCGGCGATGCCGGAGGTCGAGGCGAGCGACACGACCTGCGCGCCCTCGGCGAAGCGTCCGGTCTCGAAGAGGCGGGAGTTGATGCGCGCCTGCGAGGCGATGTTGACCGCGATCACTGAGTCCCAGCGGGAGGCGTCCATGTTCGCGAGCAGCTTGTCACGGGTGATCCCGGCGTTGTGGACGAGGATGTCGACGGTGCCGTCGGCGGCCTCGGCGATCGCGTCGGCGGCCCCGTCGGCGGTGATGTCGAGCTGGAGGGACTTGCCCCCGACCTCGTTCATCACCTGCGCCAGCGCCTGCCCGGCCTGGGGCATGTCGACGCCGATGAGGTGGGCGCCGTCGCGGGCGAGCACGCGAGCCACCTCGGCGCCGATGCCCCGGGCGGCCCCGGTGACGACGGCGGTGCGCCCGGCGAGCGGACCGGTCTGACCGGTGGCGAGGAACTCGGCATCGGTCACGCTCTCGCCGGCACCCGAGGTCACGGTGATGAACTGGCCGTCGACATACGCCGATTTGCCCGACAGGAGGAACCACAGCGCCGACGCCACCGACGGCGCGTCGATGCCGACGCCGCGCCCGAGGAGGATCCCGTTGGCTGTCGCGCCGCGCCGCATTTCATGGGCCAACGACCGGGTGAGACCGGTGATGCCCTGGGTGGCGGCGGCCACCTGCGGCTCCTGAGCGGTCGGGTCGGGTGCTGCCGAGATCGTCACGACGCGACCGCATTTGGCCAGCGACCGCACCGCTCCGCCGAGGCCGAGCACGGTCTCGGAGAGCTCGGAGGGCGAGGTCACGTCGTCGAGGACGGCGATGATCGCCCGCAGCGACTCATCGGGGGCCGCGTGCCGCCTGACCTCGAATCCGTTGTCGAGGAGGAGGTCGGCGATCGTCTGGGCCCCGCTGCCGGAGCCTGTGACGAGGACGGGCCGGCGCAGATAGGACTCGGGGGTCGAGCCGAAGCGCTGGAGTTCGACGGGCTGCGGGAGACCGAGGGTCTTCGCGATCTTCCCGAGCGGTCCGCCCATGAGTTCGAGGTACTTGTCCTTCATGCTGCCTCCACGATCGCCGTGAGTCCCTGTCCGCCTGCTGCGCAGATCGAGACGAGGGAACGCTTCTTGCCGGTCTCCTTGAGGTACTTCGCGGTCGTCGCGATGATGCGTCCGCCGGTCGCGGCGAACGGATGTCCCGCCGCGAGCGAGGAGCCGAGCGGGTTGAGCTTCGACCGGTCGAGGGTTCCGAAGGCCCCGTCGAGACCGAGCTTCTCGCGTCCGAACTCCTCGGACTCCCAGGCGGCCAGATGCGCGAGCACTGTCGAGGCGAAGGCCTCATGGATCTCGAAGACGTCGAAGTCGTCGAAGGTCAGACCGTTGCGGGCGAGCAGCCGGGGCACGGCGTAGGCGGGAGCCATGAGCAGGCCCTCGGCTCCGTCGACGAAGTCCACAGCGGCCGCCTCGGCGTCGATGAGCCGGGCCAGCGGGGTGAAGCCGTGCTCGGCCGCCCACTCCTCGCTGCCGAGCAGGACCGATGCGGCCCCGTCGGTGAGCGGGGTCGAGTTGCCCGCGGTCATCGTCGCCGCGGTCGGCAGGCGCTTGCCGAAGACCGGGGAGAGCTTCGCGAGCGATTCGAGTGTCGAGTCGGGGCGGAGGTTCGTGTCGCGGCTGACTCCGAGGTACGGGGTCACGAGGTCGTCGAAGAAGCCCTCGTCCCACGCCCTGGCCAGTCCCTGGTGGGAGGCGAGGGCGAGTTCGTCCTGGGCCTCCCGGCTGATCTGCCATTCGGCGGTCGTGATCGCCTGGTGCTCACCCATGCTCAGGCCGGTCCGCGGCTCCCCCGTCGACGGCGCCTGCGGAGCGAGGTAGGCGGGGCGGATCTGCGCGGCGATGCGCACGCGCTGCGTCAGCGTCTTCGCCCGGGAGAGCTCGAGGAGGATCTCCCGCAGCGAGTCGTTGACGACGATCGGCGCGTCCGAGGCCGAGTCGACGCCCGCGGCGATGCCCGATTCGATCTGCCCGGCGTTGATCTTGTTCGTCAGGCTGACGACGGTCTCGAGGCCCGTGGCGCAGGCCTGGCCGATGTCGTAGGCCGGTGTCGTCGGGGACAACGCCGAGCCGAGCACGGCCTCGCGGGTGAGGTTGAAGTCCTTCGAATGCTTGAGGACGGCACCGCCGGCGACCTCGCCGATCGTCTCCCCGGCCAGCCCGAAGCGGGCGACGAGGCCGTCGATCGTGCTCGTGAGCATGTCGAGATTGCTCGCCTTCGCGTACTGCTTGTTCGACCGCGCGAAGGGAATGCGGTTGCCGCCGAGGATGACGGCGCGTGAGGTGGGTGCGGGCATGAGCGCCTCCGTGTCTGTCGAGGAATTAGCTGTTACCGACAGTACCTGATACCGTCTGTATCATGAAATCGCTCACAGACGGCCGCTCGACGCGGTGGCAGGAGCATCGCGACAGTCGCCGCCGCGAGCTGCTGCGGACGGTCCGCCATGTCGTCGACGAACACGGTGACGATCTGTCGATGGAGCAGATCTCCGAGCACTCCGGGACGACGAAGGCCGTGCTCTACCGCTACTTCACCGACCGCGCCGGGCTCCAGGAGGCGATGGGCGGCTGGGCGATGCAGGTGATCGCGAACTCGCTCGACGAAGCGAGCGCCTCCCGCGTCCCGATCGCAGACTCCGCCGGTCCGACCCCTGACCGCCGCGAGACCCTCGAGGCGATGATCCGCGCGTTCGTCAGCCTCGCCGCCGAGTCGCCGAGCATCTACCGCTTCTGCGACCAGGCCGTGGGGCGATTCGATCCCGGTGAGGAGGGCGGCTTCTTCCGCGAGGTCGCCGACCTCCTCGCCGAGCGCCTCGACCTCGATGTCACCGACGGACGGTTCGCCGGTGACGACGGGAAGCTGTGGGCCGCCGGCGCCATCGGCTTCGTCCGCGCCGCGACAGAGACGTGGCTCTCGGCCCCCGGCTCCCCCGAGGCGTTCGCCGCCTCGGTGAGCACGTGGCTGTGGGCGTCCCTGCCGCCCGAGGCCAGGGGCGCCCCGCCGACAGCCTGAGACACCCTTACGATTCGACCACGCACCGCCATCGCACAGACCAGGAGCACACGCATGACCGACTTCGCGCTCGACCTCGACCCCACCGCCATCCAGACCGTCCTCGACGGACGCTGGGCAGAGGCCCGCCGCCAGGGACGCAGCCTCGCCCTCGACGAGTCCACCCACCTCGATCCCGCTGACGACCTCGAGACCACCCGCGCGAACACGCTTGCCGCGGTCGGACTCATGGCCGGCACGAAGCTGCCGATGGCCGCGCTGCCGGAGACGCTCGGGGGCACGAACGAACACGCTAAGACCGTCGCCGGCTTCGAGGAGACCGTGACCGCCTCGCCGAGCCTGCAGATCAAGGCCGGAGTGCAGTTCGGACTCTTCGGCGGGGCGATCCTCCACCTCGGCAACCCCACCCAGCACGCCGACTGGCTCGTGCCCGCCCAGCAGGGAGAGCTGCTCGGATCGTTCGCGATGACCGAGATCGGCCACGGCTCCGATGTTGCCGCGATCGGCACGACCGCGACCTACGATGCCGCGACCGAGGAGTTCGTCATCGACACCCCGTTCCGGGCCGCGACGAAGGAGTACATCGGCAACGCCGCCCGAGACGCGCGGGCCGCCGTCGTCTTCGCCCAGCTCATCACCGCCGGGGTCAACCACGGCGTGCACGCGTTCTTCGTGCCCATCCGCACCGCCGACAGCCAGCCGCAGCCGGGCGTGAGCATCGAGGACGACGGTTACAAGGGCGGGCTGCGGGGAGTCGACAACGGTCGCTTCGCTTTCGACGCCGTGCGCATCCCGCGCACGAACCTCCTCGACCGCTACGGCGCGGTGACCGCCGACGGCGAGTACTCCTCCCCCATCGACTCGCCCGGACGCCGGTTCTTCACGATGCTCGGCACCCTCGTCCAGGGTCGCGTCTCCCTCGACGGGTCCGCGGTCGTGGCGAGCAAGCTCGCCCTCGACATCGCCGTGCGCTACGGGCTCGAGCGCAAGCAGTTCACCACCGTCGACGACTACACCGAGACGACGCTGCTCGACTACCAGCAGCACCAGCGCCGGCTCATGCCCGGCCTCGCCGCGGTCTACGCCTCGAGCCTCGCCCATGAGAAGCTGCTCACCTCGTTCGAGGAGGTGTTCTCCGGCGTCGACGACAGCGAGGAGAACCGCGCCCTGCTCGAGACCCGGGCCGCGGCGTTCAAGGCCGACTCGACATGGATGGCCCTCGACGTCATCCAGGAGTGCCGCGAAGCCTGCGGCGGTGCCGGCTTCATGGCGGAGAACCGCCTCGTGGGCCTGCGGGCCGACCTCGACGTCTACGTGACGTTCGAAGGCGACAACACGGTCCTCCTCCAGCTCGTCGCCAAGCGCATCCTCGGGGACTACGCCAAGGAGTTCGCACACATCGACGTCGGCGGGGCCGCCCGCTTCATCGGCACCCAGGCCGCCGAGCACACGCTCTACCGCAGCGGCCTGGCCAATGCCGGGCGCGCGATCTCCGACGTCTTCACCCCCAATCTCAGCGAGAGGCGGATCCGTTCGGGTCGCCTCCAGCGCACCCTGCTCGAGACCCGTCTCGAGGTCATGGTCTCCGGGCTCGCCGCAGCGCTGCGTCCGGCGGCGAAGATGCCGGCGGCGCAGGCGGCCGAGCTCTTCAACTCCCAGCAGCACGAACTCGTCGAGATGGCCCGCGCCTACGTCGAACTCGAGAAGTGGAAGGCCATCGACGAGGCGATGCGGGAGCAGAAGGATCCCGCCCAGGCGAAGATCTTCCGCCGTCTGCGCGACACCTACGGGCTCAGCCTCATCGAGAAGCACATCGGCTGGCACCTCATGTACGGCCGTCTGCCGATGTCGCGGGCACGGCAGGTCGGTGAGACGCTCAACCGCCTCTGCGCGAAGCTCGCGGCCAACGCCCTCGATCTGGTCGACGCCTTCGGCTACGGGGATGATCACCGGCGGGCGACGATCGCCACCGGCGTCGAAGCCGAGCGGCAGGCCGAGGCCGCCGCCCACTACCGGCGAGCCCGCGCCCAGCGCGACTACCCGGTGCCGGAGAAGCAGCTGAAGAAGGCCGCGAAGTCCCGCACCGCCTGATCAGCCGGGTGCCTCACGCGGTGAGGAAGTCCCGCAGCGCCGCGGACACGGCGGCGGCCTCGGTGAGGAAGCCGTCGTGTCCGACCGGGGAGTCGATGACCCGGTAGTCGACCCGCCCCGGCAGATGCTCCGCGAGCTGTTCGACCTGGGCCGGCGGATAGAGCCGGTCCGAGGACACGGAGACGACGAGGCTGTCGGTGCACGCCTGCGCGAGTGCCGTGCGCAGGTCGGCCGAGCGTCCCGTGCGCACATCGTGATCGCGCAGCGCCTTCGACAGGAGGACGTAGCTGTGCGGGTCGAAGCGCGCGGCGAGCTTCTTCGCCTGATGGTCGAGGTACGAGGTGACCTCGTAGTACCCGGCTGAGCGCAGCCGCCGGGAGAAGCGCTCATTGAGGTCGGCGTCGTTGCGGTAGGTCAGGTGCGCGATCTGCCGGGCGAGTCCGAGGCCGGCGGCGGGGAACCTGCCGATCGCCGCATAGTCGCCGCCGCAGTAGTCGGGGTCGAGTTCGATGGCCCGCTCCTGCGTCATCGCCCACGCGATCTGGTCGGCCTCGGAGAACGCGGGGGCGGCGATGATCGCGCACTTCGCGGTCTTGCGCGCATCGAGGAGACCGAATTCGAGGGCCCGCGCCCCGCCCATCGATCCGCCGATGACGGCATGCCAGGTCTCGATGCCGAGGATCTGCGTGAGATTGTGCTCGAGGCGCGCCATGTCCCTGATCGTCACCACAGGAAAGCGCGACCCGTAGGGCAGACCGTCGCCGAAGGCCGACTGCGGACCGGTCGTGCCGCTGCACCCGCCGAGCGCGTTCGCACAGACGACGAAGTACTCGTTCGTGTCGACGGCCCTCCCCGGTCCGACGACCCCCGACCACCAGTCGGTGGCCCGGGTGTCGCCGGTGAGCGCGTGCTCGACGAGGATCGCGTTCGACCGATCGGCGTTGAGGGTGCCGAAGGTCTCGTAGGCGATCTCGACGGTCCCGAACGTGTCTCCGGAATCCGTGGTGAAGCCGAGGATCGACTCCACGGACGTGCTCTGGGTGGTCATCTCAGGCGGCGGTCTCGGCCGTCGCCGCTGCGGCGGCGAAGCCCGCATCGAGGTCGGCGAGGATGTCGTCGATGCCCTCGAGGCCCACCGAGAGGCGCACGAGGGCGGGGTTGACCCCGGAGGCGGCCTGCGCCGCGTCGTCGAGCTGCGAATGCGTCGTCGAGGCCGGGTGGATGACGAGCGAGCGGACATCGCCGATGTTCGCGACGAGGGAGTGGAGCTCGAGGGCGTCGACGAACGCGACAGCGGCATCGTAGCCGCCGGCGATGTCGAAGGCGAGGACCGATCCGACGCCCTGCGGCAGGTACGTCTTCGCCCGGTCGTGCCACGGGCTGGATTCGAGGCCGGCGTAGGCGACGCGCGTGACCTGGTCGTGGCCTTCGAGGTAGGCGGCGACCCGCTCGGCGTTCGCGACGTGGCGTTCGATGCGCAGGCTCAGCGTCTCGAGACCCTGGGCGATGAGGAAGGCGTTGAACGGGCTGACGGCGGGACCGAGGTCGCGCAGCAGCTGGACGCGGAGTTTGAGGCCGTAGGACACGTTCGCCCCGAACGCGGAGTCCGCGCCGAGGTCACGGGCGTAGACGAGACCGTTGTACGACTCGTCGGGGGTGTTGAAGCCGGGGAAGCGCTCGGGGTGGGCACCGTAGTCGAAGGTGCCGCCGTCGACGACGACGCCGGCGATCGCGGTGCCGTGGCCGCCGAGGTACTTCGTCGCGGAGTGGATGACGACGTCGGCGCCGTGTTCGATCGGGCGCACGAGGTAGGGGGTGGCAAGGGTGTTGTCGACGACGAGCGGCACCCCGGCGGCGTGGGCGATGTCGGCGACCGCGGTGATGTCGAGGACGTCGGAGCGGGGGTTGGAGACCACCTCGGCGAAGAAGAGCTTCGTGTTGTCTTCGACGGCGTCGCGCCAGGCGTCGAGGTCGTCGACGTCGACGAAGGTCGTGGAGATGCCGAGCTTGCGCAGGGTGACGTCGAGGAGGTTGTACGTGCCGCCGTAGAGGCTCGAGCTGGCGACGATGTGGTCACCGGCTTCGGCGATGTTCGCGATCGCGAGGAACTCGGCGGACTGGCCGGAGGCGGTGAGCACGGCGTGGACGCCGCCTTCGAGGTCGGCGATCCGGTTCTCGACGACCTCGGTCGTCGGGTTGGTGATGCGGGTGTAGATCGGGCCGAGTTCGGCGAGGGCGAACCGGTTCTTCGCCTGGTCGTTGTCGGCGAAGACGTACGAGGTCGTCTGGTGGATCGGCAGCGCACGGGAGCCCGTCGCGGGGTCGGGGACCTGTCCGGCATGGATCTGGCGGGTTTCGAATGACTGGGCCATGGCATCTCCTCTGAGTGAGCGGGTGCCTCCACTCTCACCCGTGACCGCCCCTGCTCTGCGCGTTCTCGTCATGGAGCTGTCACCGACCGTCATCTGCCGTCATGTGGCCGACCTCACCGAGGCGGCCCCGTCACCGGAAGTTGCGGGCCTTTGTCGGCAGCTGGACCTCGAGCGGGACGAGCTTGTGCGCATAGAGGCTCACGACGTCCCCGCCGCGCTGGATGAGCCCGGTGACGACGAGGGCGTTGCGGGAGGTCGCGACCGACCGGAACCGCTTCATCAGCCCGGCGGTGGCGACGACATTGAGCATCCCGAACTCGTCCTCGAGGTTGATGAAGGTGATCCCCGAGGCGGTCGCCGGGCGCTGCCGGTGGGTGACGAGGGCGGCGACGGTCATCCGCTTGCCGTCGGGAGCGGCGGCGGCATCGGCGGTCGAGGCGTACCCGCGTTCGCGCAGCGACTGCCGGAGGATCTCCGTGGGGTAGCCGTCGACGGTGATCCCGGTGGAGAAGAGCTCGGCCAGGGTCGTCTCGAAGGCGTCCATCGTCGGCAGGGCCGGGGCGTGGGAGACGGCGCCCGTGCCCGGCAGCACGCCCGGATGGGATCCGGCGACTCCCCCGGCCAGCCACAGCGCCTGCCGCCGGTCGAGGTCGAAGCCGGACAGGGCCCCGGCGGTGGCGAGTCCTTCGAGGGCCTGCTTCCCGATGCCGGTGCGTTCGGCGAGGTCGGCCACCGAGGCGAACGGCGCATGTTCGCGTTCGGCGACGATCACCTCGGCGAAGGAGCCGACGTGGGAGACCGAGTCGAGACCGAGCCGGATCCCCAGCTCCCCGGTCTCCGTGGCCTCGAGGTCGGTGCCGGCCGAGGAGCGGCGGAGGTCGACGGGCAGGATCGGCACCGCGTGCCGGCGGGCGTCGGCGATGAGCGACTGCGGGGAGTAGAAGCCCATCGGCTGGGCACGCAGCAGGCCCGCGGTGAACGCTGCATGGTGATGGTATTTGAACCATGCGGACTGGTAGACGAGGTTGGCGAAGCTGATCGCATGCGATTCGGGGAACCCGTAGTTCGCGAACGCCGCGATCGTGTCGAAGATCTTCTCCGCGGTCTCCGCGTCGACGCCGCGCTCCTGTGCCCCGGTGCGGAACTTCTCCGCGAGCTCGGCCATCCTCCGCTGCGAGCGGCGCGAGCCCATCGCCTGCCGCAGCCGGTCGGCGTCGGCCCCGGAGAAGCCGCCGACGTCGATGGCCATCTGCATGAGCTGCTCCTGGAACAGCGGGACCCCGCACGTCTTGGCCAGGGACTTCTCGAGCAGCGGGTGGAGGTATTCGACCGGGTCGAGTCCCTGCCGTCGCCGGATGTAGGGGTGGACCGACCCGCCCTGGATGGGGCCGGGGCGGATGAGCGCGACCTGGACGGCGAGGTCGTAGAACTCGCGCGGTCGCAGCCGGGGCAGGGTTGCGAGCTGGGCGCGGGACTCGACCTGGAAGACGCCGACGGCGTCGGCCCGGCAGAGCATCTCGTACACCCGCGGGTCCTCATCGTCGATGAGGGC
This sequence comes from Brevibacterium sp. LAARM2_SD2, assembly GCF_057364785.1. NCBI lineage: Bacteria > Bacillati > Actinomycetota > Actinomycetes > Micrococcales > Brevibacteriaceae > Brevibacterium > Brevibacterium sp. LAARM2_SD2. The sequence continues at coordinate 150,978 of NZ_JBNFOM010000002.1, forward strand.
GCGGTCGATGCGCTCCCCGGTGTGCCGGTCGACGAGGTCGACCATTTCGTGGAGGGCGGTGAGCATCCCGAGGCCGAGGAGGTCGAATTTGACGAGGTCCATCGCCGCACAGTCGTCCTTGTCCCATTGGACGACGGTGCGATGGTCCATCGTCGCGTGTTCGATGGGCACGACCTCGCCGATGGGGCGATCGGCGAGGATCATCCCGCCGGAGTGGATGCCGAGGTGGCGGGGTGAGCCGAGCAGGTCACCGGCGACGTCGATGACCTGGGCCGGCACCGGGGAGTCCGCGGCCTCGGGCAGGGTCGACCAGCGGTTGCTCGCCTTCGAGAACGCGTCCTGCTGCCCCGGGGCGAAGCCGAGGCTGAAGGCGGCGTCGCGGATCGCCGACTTCGCGCGGTAGGTGATGACGTTGGCGACCTGGGCCGCCCGCTCCCGCCCGAAGTGGTCGTAGACGTACTGGATGACCTCCTCCCGCCGGCCCGATTCGATGTCGATGTCGATGTCGGGGTAGCCCTTGCGGTCCGGGGAGAGGAAGCGGTCGAAGAGGAGGTTGTGCTTGACCGCGTCGACGGCGGTGATGTCGAGGACATAGCAGACCGCGGAGTTCGCCGCCGATCCCCGGCCCTGGCAGAAGATCGCCTCCCGATGGCAGAAGCTCGTGATGTCGTGGACGATGAGGAAGTACCCGCAGAACCCGAGCCGGGCGATCATGTCCATCTCCCGGTCGAGCTGCTCCCAGGCGCGCGGATGCTCCGCCCGCGTCCCGTAGCGGGCGAGACCGCAGTCGGTGACGAGCTCCCGCAGGTACTCCTCGGCCTCACGGTCATCGGGCATCGGCGCCTTGGGCAGTTCGGGGCGGGCCGAGCTCAGGGTGAACGCGCACTCCTCGCCGATCCGCACGGCCCCGTCGAGGGCAGCCGTGGGGAACTGCGCCGCCATCTCCTCTCCTGTGTGGATCCGGCCCGCCGCCGTCGCCGGCAGCCACCCGGCGAGGTCGTCGAGGGAGCGCCGCGACCGCACGGAGGCCCGCACCTGCGCCGAGCGCCAGTGCGCCCGCGTGGCGAAGTGGACGTTGCTGCTGGCCGCGGTCGGCAGTCCCGTCCGGGCGGCCAGGTCGGCCAGGTGACGCAGCCGCTCGTCGTCGTCCGGGGTGCCGTCGCGGCTGAGTTCGACCGCCGACGCGGTCGGGGCCGAAGAGCGCGCTCAGCCGCCGCAGGCGCCCAGCCCGCCGTCGGGGTCGCCCAGCGCCTGACGCAGGGGGCCCTTGCGGCAGCCGGTGAGGATCATCCAGTCCGCACTGGCCGCGGCGAGCTCCTCGAGGTCGAAGACGGGGCGGTTCTTCTCCCCGGCGAGGTTCGCCTGCGTGATCGCCGCCGAGAGGCTGCGGTAGCCTGCGACCCCGCGGGCGAGGACGAGCAGGTGCGTGGCCTCGGGGTCGGTCTGGCCGGGGATCTTCTCTCTCAGCCCGAGGGAGAGCTCGGCACCGAAGACGGTGGGCAGTCCCGCCTCGGCGGCGGCATGGGCGAAGCGGACGGCTCCGTAGAGTCCGTTGTGGTCGGTCAGGGCCATCGCGGACAGGCCCGCGGCGGCACCGGCGGTGACGAGGTCCTCGGGGTCGGAGGCGCCGTCGAGGAAGCTGAACTGGGAGTGGACGTGCAGCTCCGCCCATGGTCGGGTCGCCGAGGGCAGGAGGATCGGGCCGCCGACGCCGTTCGAGCTGTCTCCGAGGGCGCCCGGGTAGCGGGCGAGGCCGTCGGGGCCGCGCGGACCGACGGAGACCGGGTAGCGGTCCGGGCGGGAGAAGGCCGGGGCGTCGGAGCCGTCGGCGTGCTTGTCGACCGGGGTGCGGTTCGAACCGGAGGGATTCGGCGCGCCGTCTGCCTGCGTGCCGCCGGTCGGTGTGCCGCCTGCCCGAGTGCCGCCGGTCTGTTTGCCTTCGAGACGTCGGGCGAGCTCCGACCACGGGGTGCGCGGGTTCGAGAAGCCCATCAGCGGTACCGTCCCGTGAGATACCACTGGCCGGATTCGCGGCTCAGCAGCAGCGCCTGACCGGACTCCGTGACGACCTGCAGCCGCGTCCGGTACGTCGACCGGGACGGATCCCACCACCCGGATTCGATCGGCCACGATCCGGAGAAGTCGACGATCGCCTCGGTGGTCCCGGTCGGGAAGCGGATCGTCTGCGGGGCGGCGCCGAGGCCTGCGGGACGCGCCTCGACGGGGAGGCCTCCGGCGGCGAGCACATCGACGGCGACCCGGTCGACGGTCGTCGGCCGCGGGGTGCCCAGCGACCCCGGCCAGGGGGCCTGCGGGTCCCGGGCCGGGGCGGCGGTCTGCTGCCACGGGGTCCAGAGGTTCGTCTCGGCCGGATCCCAGCCGCCCTGCAGCCGGGGCACGAGGACCGCGTCGGGGCCGAAGAGGCCCTGCAGGCGTTCGAGGGTGTGGGTGATCTGCCCCGTGTTCTCGTCGAAGAGGCTCTTCGTCGCGCCCACCGGTGTCGTCAGCTCCGCGGCGATGAGGCCGAGCGCGGTGATCCCCTCCTCGGAGAAGTCCTCGGGATCGGGACCGGGGTCATCGCCGCTGTCGGTCGGGCCGCCGCCGATGTTTCGGCCACCGCCGACGGTCCTGCCTCCGCCGACGCTCCGGCCTCCGGTACCGGGACGGCCGAGGCCGGCCAGCCAGCCTTCGGCCTGCCACCGCAGCCGGTCGGCGATGGCGTTCTCGGTCATGTCCTCGATGCGCCATGTGCGCCGCGAGGAGCGGTCGCCGGCGGCGCGGAGGTCGATGGTGATCTGCGTGCACACGAGGCCTCTCGCACGCACCCGGGTCAGCAGGTCCGCGGCGAGCTGCCGGGCGAGGAAGCCGAGGGTGTCGCTGCGGGTGGTGGGGACGTCGAGGACGCTCTCGACCTGGAGGTCCTCCGTGCGGAGGTGATCGCGCAGGGGCCTGTCGGGACGGCCCGAGGCGAGGTCGTGGGCGCGCCGGCCGGCAGTGCCGAACCGGGACATCACATCGGTCGCGTCGAGGGCGGCCAGGGCGCCCAGACTCCGCAGCCCGAGGTGGACGAAGACGTCGATGAGGTCGGTCCAGCTCTCCCCGGTGACCTCGAGGGCGGTGATCGGCTGGGCGCTGAGGAACGCCACGGTCTCCCCCGGCGGGACACGGGTGGCCCTGCCGGCGGCGATCCGGGCGGCGAAGACGGTGTCGGCGATGCCGGGGAAGAACTCCCAACCGGTCGTCGCGACGAGCGCGGAGATCAGGGCCTCGACGGCGGCGGCTTCGTCGGCATAGCCGTGCCGCAGGGCGTCGAGGGGAACGGCGAGGGTCCCCGGAGCGAGCAGGGTGAACCGGGCGACGAGGTCTTCGAGCGCCTCCACCCCGGCCGAGAAGTGCCGGTTGTCGACGTCTTCGTCCCACACGAGGATCTGCGCCTCGGGACAGCGGAAGCCCGCGGCGCGCTTGTTGCTGCCCACGGCGATGCCGGCGGCCCGGGCCGGAGCATTGGCGGCGATGACCTTGCCGGCGTGGAGGACGGCGACCGGGGTGCCGGGACTGAGGTCATGCTCGATGCCAGCGGCCACCGCCGGCCAGTCGGGGACGGTGAGGACGAGGGTCCGCGTATCAGCTGACACTGCGGATCACCGGTCTCTGCTCGGGGCCGCGCCCGACGTCTGGTTCGGCATCCGCCCCAGGCGTCGGCACGGCATCCTGCCCGGCGGAGGCCGGCGCAGGCGTGCCCTCGGGTCCCGGGAGGAGGAAGCGGTGGACTCCGGTCTGCGAACGGGCTTCGACGAGGCACGAGCGCAGTCGGCCGTGCCCGTGATCGGTGCCCGACCAGTGGACGTCGGTGATCTCGATCTGCTCCGTGCTCCCCTGCAGCGGTGCGAGGCTGATGAAGCTCATCTTCCTCTCGCGCACCTTGGCCAGCAGGCGGGCGCGCTCGCCCGCGCTCGGCTGGTAGGCGGGATCGACGAGGAGGATGTCGAAGGATTCGATGAGGATCGAGGCCACCCGCAGCCAGTCCTGCGGCGGGGTGACGAGATTGACGAAATGGTCGAGGTCGACGCCGAGGTCGGCGATCGAGGACACCGCCGGTTCGCCGAGGCCGATGCCGGCGCACCACTTCTGCTCCCGGGTGGACTCGGCGATCGTCGCGAGAGCGCAGCTGAGCGACTGTCCGCCGGTCAGGGACACGATCTCCCCGCGCGGCAGACCGCCGCGACGGAAGATCGGCGCGAGCACAGGATGCACGGGCCGAGACGGATGGCCGTCGAACAGGGACGTTGCCGTGGAGATCCCCATCTCCCGGCTGAGCTGTTCGACGAGTGGTGCAGCGGACATGACATCTATTATCGAACTAGTGTTCGAAATAGGCAACATTCAGGCGGCAGCTGCGTTCGCTCGGGCGTGTCGCATCTTCGGCAGATACGGAATATACGGGTCCATACGGACCCGAGCACTGAGCACCAGGATCCGGGCGACTGCCCGCCCCCCGCCTCACTCGGGCAGTGCCGGGGCTTCCTTCGTCGTGAACGACACCGTGATCCACGCGTGCGGGTCGTCGCCGCCGAGGCGCGCCTCGGCCTCATCGCGGATGCGATCCCAGTCCTCGAGCGGGCGGGGAGGCAGACCGCGGGGAACATAGAAGACGATCTCGATCGTCCGCGCACGCCCCTGAGCCGTCGCATACACCCGGAAGTCGTCGAAGCCCTCGGCCGCGCAGATGTCTCGGGCGACCGCCTCGGCGTCCTTCCGCAGCGCGGGCGGGGTGACGAGGGAGACCTGGGCCAGGGCGCGGCGCGCCGTCGACAGCGGCACGGGGATGAGGACGGCGGCGACGACGGTGAGGACGGCCGGGTCGACGTAGGGCATGAGCCAGGCGGCGTCGGTGCCGTCGATGAGCATGCCGATGATGAACGCGATGAGCAGGGCGCCGGTGACGCCGCCGGCCATGATCCAGCCCTTGACGTCCATCGCGACGAACTCGGAGCCGATCCGCCGGTTCGCCCGGTGTTCGAGGGTGCCCATGACGGCGGTGATGAGGACGACGACCGCGGCATAGACGACGGCGGGGCCGAAGTCGACCGGGCGCCCGCCGCTGAGCAGCGCCGAGACCGCTTGGAACAGGGCGTAGGCGGCCACGCCCATCATGAGCACCGAATTGATGAGGAGGACGATCGGCTCGAAGTGCCAGAATCCCATCGTGAACGCGTTCTGCGTGCGCAGCGACAGTCGGTTCGTCACCGACCGAGAGATGAGACCGGCCACGGTGAGCGAGACGATCGACATCACCGCGTCCATGAGGGAGAAGACGCCGTCGAAGAGGATCGCGAACGACCCGGAGACGAGCCCGAAGCCGATCCCGAGCACGGACACGAGGAGGATCGCGACCAGGGAGACCTTGAGTGCCTGCTGTTCGGTGCGCATGTGACGGTGGGTCCCTTCACCTCGGCGGATGTCCGATCTCCATCCTAACGAGCGCCGAGGCGGTCGTCCGTCCGCACCGGACCGCCCCGCCCCTCCGGCCCGCACCCGCCCGCTGCGTCACCGCGGAGGACGGGTCCGTCAGGGCGCACTGTCCCCACGGGGACGTTTCGTTTGCGCCCGGCACGGTCTAGGCTCAGGGCATGAACGCCTCCGACTACGTGACCGCGACCCGCACGTCCTATGACGCGATCGCCAAGACCTACACGGACTGGGTCTCCGCCGAGCTCACCGCCAAGCCCCACGATCGCGCCGTTCTCGGCGCCTTCGCCGAACTCGTCCTTGCCACCGGGCACCCCGAGACCCTCGACCTCGGCAGCGGACCGGGCCGGATCACGGCGTTCCTCACCGGGCTCGGCCTCGACGCGACCGGACTCGACCTCTCCCCGGAGATGATCGCCGCCGCCCGCAGCCTCTACTCCGATCTCGAGTTCACGACCGGATCGATGACGTGCCTGCCGTATCCGGCCAGCAGCTTCTCCGGCCTCGTCGCGTGGTACTCGATCATCCACATCCCCGATGACGACCTCGATCAGGTCTTCGCCGAGGCGGCGCGGGTGCTCCGTGCCGGCGGGTACTTCCAGCTCGCCTTCCAGCTCGGCGACTCCGTCGACCACTTCTCCGACCTCGCCGGGTTCGACGTCGACCTCGACTTCCACCGCCGCAGCCTCGACGACGTCCTCGAGCGCCTCCGGCCCCACGGCTTCTCCCCTGTCACCCAGCTCGAACGCGAACCTGACGCCGCCGGCCGCTTCCCCGAGTCGACCAGGCAGGGATATCTCCTCGTGCGCCGGGACTCCGCTGACCGCCTCGGCGAGGATCATTACTGACCGGGGTGAGATGATGGCTGTCATATGAGCATCGACATCGTCTTCCACACCCCCGAGATCCCCGGCAACACCGGCAACGCAATCCGCCTGGCCGCCGTCACCGGGGCTCACCTCCACCTCGTCGAACCGCTCGGCTTCGATCTCACGGACGCGAAGCTGCGGCGGGCGGGCCTCGACTACCACGATCTCGCCCATGTCACGGTCCATCCCGATCTCGACCACCTGTGGGAGGTCCTCGGCGACCGGCGGGTCATCGCGTTCACGACGCACACGTCCGACTCCTTCGCCGAGGTCGCCTACGAGGACGGCGACGTCCTCCTCTTCGGTCAGGAGTCGACGGGGCTGCCCGATGCCGTCGTCGACGATGACCACGTCAACCTGCGGGTGCGGATCCCGATGCTGCCGGGCCGGCGCTCCCTCAACCTCGCGAACTCCGCCTCGATCGCCGTCTACGAGGCATGGCGTCAGCGCGGATACGCGGGCGCGTAGACTTCTCGTCGACAGTTTTTCCCGAAAGGACCACCATGACCGCCAAGTTGCTCACCATCGCCGGCTCCGACGTCTCCGGCGGGGCCGGACTCGAAGCCGACCTGAAGATGTTCGAGGAGTACGGTGCCTTCGGCACTGCCGTCGTCACCTGCATCGTCACCTTCGACCCGGAGGACTCGTTCAACCACGCGATCGACTTCATCGAGCCTGAGGTCGTCAATCGCCAGCTCGCCTCGGCACTCGCGATCCACCGCTTCGACGCGATCAAGTCGGGCATGCTCGGCTCCGTCGACTCCGCCCTCGTCCTCGCCGAGGACCTCAAGGACAATCAGCTGCCGTACGTCTTCGACCCCGTCCTCGTGTGCAAGGGCTCCGGGTCGATGGTCGACCTCCGGGATCTCTTCGTCGAGAACCTCGTGCCCCTGGCCACCGTCATCACCCCGAACCTCGAGGAGGCGGCCGTGCTCGCCGGCATCGACCCCATCGACTCCGTCGAGGGCATGATCGAGGCCGCGCAGATCATCCACGGGCAGGGAGCTCAGAACGTCGTCGTCAAGGGCGGAGCGCGCCTGGCCGGTGAGGACGCCATCGACATCCTCTTCGACGGGCAGACCGTGACGCCCCTGCGCTCGCGCAAGGTCAACGACAAGCTCGTCAACGGCGCCGGCTGTTCGTTCGCCTCGTCGATCGCCGCCGGGATCGCCACGGGCCTGTCGATCCCCGATGCCGTCGTCAAGGCCAAGGAGACCGTCGCCCACGGGATCGCGGCGAGCCTGGACAACGCGACCGGCGTGTCCTCGCTCCTCCACCCGGCCGCCCGCACGACGCCGTCGGCCGAGGTCGCCGTCACCGTCTCCTGACCCTCACCGCGCCCGGGGCGTCCCTGCGGGGACGCCCCGGGATGCGAAACTGCCCCCGCACACCTGATGGTGTGCGGGGCAGCTTGTTCGCGGTGGGAACCGCGAGGGGGATCAGCGCTTGCCGAAGCCCTTGTAACGGTCCTTGAACTTCTCGACGCGGCCCGCGGAGTCGAGGATGCGCTGCTTGCCCGTGTAGAACGGGTGCGAAGCGCTGGAGATCTCGACGTCGATGACGGGGTAGGTGTTGCCGTCTTCCCACTCGATCGTCTTGTCGCTCTTCGCGGTCGAGCGCGTGAGGAACTTGGTGCCGGACGCGAGGTCGTTGAACACGATCGGCGCGTATTCCGGGTGGATGTCCTTCTTCATATTCTTACCTTTGCTGAATCCGCTCAGGCGCCTGGTATGGGTTCGACCCATCCGCCAGTGCCCGAATTCGTCTGCTGAAAACGCTTCGCGCCGTAGGAACCGGACGCGAACCGACAGTCCAGTCTAACCGACGCACGCTCCCAATGCGATTCGACACCGGTCTCCTAGACTGTGGTCATGAACACTGCCCTCCCCACCCGATCCCGTCTCAGCGCGCAGTTCGACGTGCGCCCCGCCGCTCAGGCACCCGAGCTCATGGCCGCCCCGACGGCCGCGGCACTGCCGACGGTCACCGGTGACGTCGAGGTCTTCGCGATCGATCCCGAGATCGCCGACACCGCGGCCCTCCTCTCAGCGACCGGGCTGGGCCCGGAGACCTCGGCGAACTGCGTCCTCGTCGCCGGTGCCCGCTCGGGCGAGGAGCGGATCGCCGCCTGCCTCGTCCTCGCCGACACTCGAGCCGACGTCAACAAGCGCGTGAAGAAGCTCCTCGACGTCCGCAAGGCCTCGTTCCTGCCGATGGATCGGGCCGTCGGCGAATCCGGGATGGAGTACGGCGGCATCGGCCCGATCGGCCTGCCGGACACCTACCGGATCCTCATCGACTCCCGCGTCGCCGAGGCCGATGAGCTCATCATCGGCTCCGGCATCCGCGGGTCGAAGCTCTTACTCTCCGGTGCGGCACTCGCGTCCCTGCCGGGCGCCGAGGTGATCGAGGGCCTGGCGACCACCATCGCCTGAGAACGGCGCCCGGACTCACCCGGCAGCGCCAGGTCTGGCCCCGCGCCGTCCGCTTCTGCTCAGTCGAGTTCAGTTCAGTCGAGTTCTGCCCGTTCGAGGCCGGCCCGGTCGAGGACGAACTCGATGAGCGGACCGTAGAGGTAGGGGTCGACGTCGTCATCGAGGGGCACGACCGTCTCCATGGCGCCCTGGGCTTCGGCGACGAAGAGCGCCGGATCGTTGCAGTCGGCATAGCCGACGGTGCGCAGACCCCGCGCCGAGGCGGCCCCGGCCCAGCCGTGGTCGGCGACGATGAGGTCGGGCAGCGGCTCGCCCCGGCGGGCGAGGTCGTCGAGCAGTGTCTGCATCGGTTCGGCGAGATGCGTGTGCGGGGTGCCGCCGTGGAGCTGCCAGACCCAGACCCGGTCGATCTCGCGCAGGTCGCCGCCGAGTGCGGGCAGCGGGACCGAGGACGACTGCCGCACGATCACGGCCCCGCGCTCCTCAGCCGCCTCGGCGATGGCCATATGGACAGGCAGGAGGCCTGCGGGGTGGCCGGTGGCGAAGAGGATCCGTCCCCCGGCCCGGGCGACGTCGCCGATGGCGGCCGCGAGTCGTTCGAGGGCGTCGATGCAGCGCTCGGTCGAGATCGTGTCGACCCCGTGGGTGAAGTCCTTCTCCGGGCGTAGGCCCGCGCGCTCGACCATGAGCGCGAAGACGGAGTCGAAGTCCCAGTCCGCGGTGAGGCTCACCCCGAAGTCGAACTGGCGCTCTCCGGCGAGGAAGCGCCGCATGTGGTCGAGGTTGTTGTCCCGCGGTGTCGCCACCTCCCCCGTGATGCGTCCGGTCTCCAGGGCTTGGGCTAGGGTCGTGCGGTCCACTGATCTCCTCATACGGGGCGGCTGTGCTGCCACAGCGCCGGTCTCTCCGCCATCGCCAGTCGGTTCTCGGCAACGGCTCCCACAACTCTATACAGTCCCGCGACCACCCAGCCCCCGCACGCCCGTGAGGACGGGGGCACAGACGGGTGTTCCCGAGGTGTTCACACAGAAGACATATGCCTCGAGCGCTGAGGAGGGCCACCGAGGCCAGTCAACAAGGGACCTCCTCAACCGGGCGGAGTGCGCGTACCCTGGTGGCATGAGCTCAGCGATGCGCGTCATCAGTGATCCGGCGGCTTGGCTCGAGCGCGCCTTCGCCGCTCCCGACGAGGACGTCATCCTCGTCAGCCCTCACCTCGCCCGCAACTTCGGTGAGCGCATCGCCGAGGCGGCCGCAGGCTCCCCGCGGACGTGGGCGGTGGTGACGACGATCGATCCCGTGGCCGTCGCCGGCGGGTATCTCTCGGTCGACGGTCTGCAGCTGCTCGTCGACACCGGAGTCCAGATCCAGCATGTCGACCGCCTGCGCACGCACTGCTTCTTCGTCGGCCGTCGCGCCCTGCTCGGGTCGCCGAACCTCGGTGCCGCTGCCCCCGGTGCGGCCTACCTCGCTGAGGACGAGTCCCAGTCCGGTGAGCTCGCCGTCGAACTCACCGACGACGACCTCGCTGCGGCGTGGCGGGAGATCGCGGCGCTGCGCTCCGTCGTCGTCGATGCCCGCGACCTCATCTGGCTGCGGGAGCAGGCCGGTCGCTGAGCGCGGGGCACGCCCGCTAGACCACCGCTCCGCCGGCACGCTTCGTCACCGTCAGCAGCATCTCCTTGGCGCTCATGCGGATCTCGCGCGGTCCGTCCCCGAGGGTGAGGTCGACGTCGTCGGCGATGAGCCGCGAACCGGTGAGGTCGACGCCGAAATGGGAGAGGTTCCGCTCCCCCGCGTTGTCGAGGACGATCCGGATCCGCTCGGGAGGAGCCGCCGGCAGCCCGAGTGGTTCGGTGATGTCGAGGCCGTGGATGACATCGTGGCTGAGCGCGCCGACGACGCCGCCTCCCGGTGGCCGCCAGTCGGTGTCGATGTTGTTCCGCAGGACAGCGAGCAGCTGCGCATCCGAGAGCGACTCCGTGTCGGCTCTCGCCCTCCGATCGGCGAACCGATCGAACCGGAAGCCGTTGCTCACCACGCCGAAGAGGAACTGGGGCACACTGAGCCGGAAGGGCATCGAGAGGTGAGCGGCGACCTCTCTCACCCGCCACCCCGCGCAGAGCGAGGGCGTCGCCCACTGCTCCTCGGTGAGGCCGGCGAGGAGATCGGTCAGCCGGGTGCGTTCGGCAGTGGTCTCACTGCGGATGAGCTTCTCATTCATGTTCTCAGTCATACTCCTGATACGGATGAGGGGCGCTCGATTCATCGCTCCGGGGAAAGGTTTCTTCCGCTGAATCCATCTGTCCTGGTCACCGGCGTCCCGGCGGCACCGAGCCCGGCTCGAGGCGCAGCGGCAGCCCGAACTCCGCAAACCGGTCACCGGTTCCGAGGAACGTGACGATCTCGGCGATCGCCCCGTCACGGATCTCGGGGACGACGAGCGCGAACGGGTGGAGCACATCACCCTCACGGCGGTACTGCCCGAACCCGGCCGTGCCGTTGATCGGCACCCGCAGGAGACGATCGCCGACGCAGGCATCGGCGGCGGCGAAGACAGCCAGGAACTCCTCACGACTCTCAAGCCGCCACGCGAACGGCGGCATCGACATCCGCAGGTCCTCCCGGAGCACACGTTTGAGCCCGCCGACGTCGTGGGCCTCGAAGGCGGCGACGTAGTCGTCGAGCAGTCGCTGCTGGTCGGGATCGGCGAGGGACTGCTGGGCGAGGGGTTCGGGCGCCGCCGCGGACAGGCGCGCTCGGGCCCGCTGGAGGGCGCTGTTGACGGCGGGCACGCTCGTGTCGAGGATGTCGGCGGTCTCGGCGGCGTCGAAGCCGAGCACCTCCCGCAGGAGGAGGGTCGCGCGCTGGCGCGGCGCCAGACACTGGAGGGCGGCGACGAAGGCGAGCCGCACCGACTGCCGTTGGGCGACGATGTCGGCCGGATCGTCGGCGCAGATCACCGCGGCGTCGGGCATCGGCTCGACGAAGCGATCGGCGGGCAGCGGCTCTCCGAGGTCAGCGGAGTCGGCGCGGGTGCGGGCGGGACCGAGATCGACAGCGAGTTCCCGGCGCGCGGCGCTGCGGGCGAGGTCGATGCAGATGTTCGCAGCGATCCGGTGCATCCACGTCGAGAGCTGCCCCCGGGCGGGATCGAAGCGGTCGAGAGCACCGTGTGCGCGGATGATCGTCTCCTGCACGGCATCGTCGGTGTCGGCGGCACTGCCGAGCATCCGGTAGCAGAATGCGGTGAGCCTGCCCCGCATCGCCTCGAGGTCGTCGACGGTCGGTGTGACGGACGTCATGGCGTCATTGTCGCACGCCCGCTGGCTCACCGTCCCTGCAGGGCGAAGCACGTGACCGCCGAGGCGGCGGCGACGTTGAGGGAGTCGACTCCCCCGCTCATCGGGATCATCACCGTCGAATCGGCCGCGGCGATCGTCGCCCTGGCCAGACCGTCGCCTTCCGTGCCGAAGACGACGGCGGTGCGCTCCGGGGCGGTGGCCGCGAACTCCTGGATCGAGACCGAGTCCTCGTCGAGGGCGAGGGCGGCGACGTGGAAGCCGAGCTCCCGCAGGGTCGCCACCCCGCCCGGCCAGGGGTCGATGCGCGTCCACGGCACTTGGAAGACCGTGCCCATCGACACCCGGATCGACCGGCGGTAGAGGGGGTCGGCGCACCGCGGCGTGACGAGCACGGCATCGACGCCGAAGGCCGCGGCGGAGCGGAAGATCGCGCCGACGTTCGTGTGGTCGACGACGTCCTCGATGACGACGACCCGGCGGGCCTCGGCGAGCAGATCAGCCAGTGCGGGCAGGGCCGGGCGATCGCCGCGAGTGCCCCGCGGTGGAGGTGGAAGCCGGTGAGCGCCTCGACGGCGGCGTCGGTGCCGATGTGGATCGGGGCGTCATTGCCGGCGATGAGATCGGCGAGGTCGAAGAGCCATTTCGGGCTCGTCAGATACGACCGCGGTGCCATGCCCGCGGCATGGGCCCGGCGGATGATCTTCGAGGATTCGGCGATGAAGAGACCCTCGGCCGGTTCGCGGACGCTGCGCAGGGCGACGTCGGTGAGGTTCGTGTAATCCGACAGCGCCTCACCCGCAGCACCGGTGGCCCGAGCACCCCCGCCGACCTCGGCGGCGTCGAAGAAGTCCAGGCGGCCGGCGGCGATCCCGAGTTCCGCGGCCCGTGCGATGATCTGCTCCCGAGTCAGCGGAGCCTTCGCTGGAGTGTTCACTGCCTGTCCCCCAACTCAGCGCCGCTCACAGCGTGAGGATCCGCACGATCGCGACGATGCCGAGGACGACGATGACCGCCCGCAGCAGACTCGGGGAGAACTTCCGTCCCACCCGGGCCCCGATGTAGCCGCCGATGAGCGAGCCGACTGCCACGCAGACGACCGCCGTCCAGTTGATCCGGTCGTGACCGACGATGATGTACGTCGTCGCCGAGACGGTGTTGACGACGAGGACGAGGACGTTCTTCAGCCCGTTGAGCCGCTGCAGGTCGTCGGTGAGGATGAGCCCGAGCAGCGCGACGAGGATGATCCCCTGCGCCGCGGCGAAGTATCCGCCGTAGATGGCGGTGAGGAAGATGATGATGAGCGCGACCGTGTACTTCGCCGGTCCCAGCCCCGCACCCGAGCCGTCGAGCGCGGTGGGGGCGACGGCCACCTCGGTGGCCTCCCGTCGCAGCGCCCGCTCCTTGAGGTACCGGGAGAGATAGGGCTGGCCGACGACCATGACGAGGGCGAGGACGAGGAGGATCGGCACGATCGTCTCGAACGCGTCCTCGGGCAGGTGGAGGAGCAGATACGCGCCGAGGAGAGACCCGGCCAGGGAGGCCGGAACGAACCCGGCGAACCGCTTCCACTGCCCCTTGAGCTCCTCCCGGTACCCGAACGACGAGGCGATGTTGCCGGGGACGAGGCCCACGGCATTGCTCATCGTCGCGACCACCGGGGGCACCCCGAAGGCGACGAGGACGGGGAACGTGATGAGCGTCCCGGATCCGACGACGGCATTGATCCCCCCGGCGCCGATGCCGGCGAGGATGATGAGTGCGATCTGCCAGATCTCCACGCTGTCAGCCGCGGTTCAGGACTGGGAGCGCGCGTGGAAGCGATCGCCGTCGCGGGTGAGCTTGACGTCGAGGCCGAAGGTCTCCGAGAGGTTGGCCGCCGTGAGCGTCTCATCGAGCGGACCCGCCGCGACCGCCTTCCCGCCGCCGAGAAGGAGCGCGTGGGTGATGCCCACAGGAATCTCCTCGACGTGGTGGGTGACCATGATCGTCGCCGGAGCCCACTTCGAGGAGAGGATCTCCGTGAGCGCGCTCAGCAGCTCCTCGCGGCCGCCGAGGTCGAGGCCGGAGGCAGGTTCGTCGAGGAGGAGGAGTTCGGGGTCGGTCATGAGCGCACGGGCGATCTGGACGCGCTTGCGCTCGCCTTCCGAGAGGGTGCCGAAGGTGCGCTCGGCGAGGTGGGTGATGTTGAAGGCCGCGAGCAGGTCCTTGGCACGGTCGATGTCGGTCTCGTCGTACTGCTCTACCCAGCGACCGGTGACGCCGTAGGCCGCGGTGAGCACGGTGTCGAGGGCGGCTTCGGAGTTCGGGATGCGCCCGGCCAGCGCGGTCGAGGCGTAGCCGATGCGCGGACGCAGCTCGAAGACGTCGACCCGGCCGAGGCGCTCCTCGAGGATGCCGACCTTGCCCGATGTGGGATGCATGCGTCCTGCTGCGAGTTCGAGCAGCGTCGTCTTGCCGGCGCCGTTGGGGCCGAGGACGACCCAATGCTGGCCTTCGGAGACGGTGAGGGAGAAGTCTCGGAGGAGGAAGCTCTCCCCGCGGCGCACGGACACGGAATCCACAGTCAGCACATCACTCATATCACCCAACTCTATCTCAGCGGTGGGTCTATTCTGGTCCGACATGGACTCACTGCTCGACTCGCTGCTGCTCACGCTCGCCCTCAATCACCGCCTCTCGGGGACCCGCGCCCCCGACGAGGTCAGCACTGCCTTCCTCGACGCCGAGCGTGATGTTCCTCTCATCGTCTCCGATGCCGTCCTGGAGACGCCGAGTCCGACCGGTCTCCTCCTCTTCGCCGCGGCCGCGCAGGCGGCTGGGATCACCCATGCCCGCCTCGCCCTCCACCATCCCTCCCTGCCGCACACCACCCCGCCGGTCGCGAAGGAGGACCGTGCGCGGGTCGGTCGCCATCCGGCCCCGATCGTCCTCCACCGGGGAGCCGATCAGGTGGGGATCATGCTGCTCGGCGCCGAGGCGAACGTCGAGGTCATCGCGTGCCGGGAGTCGGTCTATCGTCCCGTCACCGTCGAGACGCCCGCCGAGGCGCTGCGCCGGCTGCGGCTGCTCGTCATGGAGGGCCTGTCGATCGTCGAGTCGATCGACGTGCCCGAGCAGTGGCGGAGCGCGCCGTGGCGGGACTGGCAGGAGGAGCTGACGGCGACGCACCCGCTGACGACGCTCCTGCCGCTCGACGTCGATTCGCGGGCGATCTTCGCCGCCCTCGACATCCACGCGCGGATGCGCACCGTCCTCGCCCCGGCCACGCTCGACCCGCCGGTCTTCGGCGAGCTGCTCGCACGGCTCCACCCTGCCGCCGCGGACTATGTCACTGCGGTGGCTACGATGAGGGGGTGACTGACTCTCCCGTGCTCGCCGCCCCCGTCCAGCTGCTCGTCATGGACGTCGATTCGACGTTCCTCAACGAGGAGGTCATCGACCTCATCGCCGACCATGCCGGAGTCGGCGCCCAGGTCGCCGATATCACCGAGCGGGCGATGGCCGGTCAGCTCGACTTCGCAGCATCCCTGGCGGAGCGCGTCTCCCTGCTCGCGGGTCTTCCCGTCTCCGTCCTCGACGCGGTGCGGGAGCGGGTGACGCTCACCCCCGGAGCCGCCGAGCTCGTCGCCGCCGTGCAGGCCGCCGGCGGAGTCGTCGCCCTCGTCTCCGGCGGCTTCTCCGCCGTCATCGCCCCGCTCGCTCAGTCCCTCGGCATCACCGAGGTCCACGCGAACGGTCTCGAGGTCAGTGGGGGTCGTCTCACGGGACGCACGCAGGGTCCCGTCATCGACCCGGGGGCCAAGGAGCGGATCTTCACCGAACTCGTCGGCCGATACGACTGCGACCCCGAGCGGACCGTGGCGATCGGTGACGGTGCCAATGACATCGGCATGATCGGCGCGGCCGGGCTCGGGGTCGCATTCTGTGCGAAGCCGGCGCTGAGAGCGGCGGCGGACGTCGCGATCGACACCCGCGATCTCGCCGAGGCGGTCAGATTCCTCGGAACGACATGATCTCGGGGACGGGATAGGCTCCCGGTTCGACATCCCACGACGGCAGGTCGAAGACCGCGAGCGACGAGGGACGGAACGACTCCGGGACTCCGGCGTCGGCGGAGAGGTGACCGACCACCTCGGCGACGGTGGGCTGATGGCCGACGATGTACGCACACGTCGCAGCCGCCGGGATCGATCGGATCGCGTCCATCCAGTCCTCGACTCCCCCACCGTAGAGGGACTCGTCGAGGACGAGTTCGAGGTCGCCGCCGGTCACCCGGTTGACGGCCTCGACGACGGCCTGCCCGGTCTGCGTGGTGCGCCGGGCCGCCGAGGCGATGGCCACCTCAGGTGACCAGCGCTCGGCGATCTCGGCCCCCGCCTCGACGGCTTGGGCCAGACCGGTCGCGCTCAGGGAGCGCTCGAAGTCGGTCGGACCGTTCGGTTCGGCCTTCGCGTGCCGGGCGAGGATGAGGACGGGCATGGTCTCAGGCGCCGGTCGAGTGGAATCCGCCGTCGACGTGGACCATCTCGCCGGTCGTCGCGGGGAACCAGTCGGAGACGAGGGCGACGATGGCCTTGCCGGCCGGCGTCGTGTCCTTCTGGTCCCAGCCGAGCGGGGCGCGCTCGCCCCACATGTCCTCGAGCGTCCCGAAGCCGGGGATCGAGGTCGCCGCCGTCGTCTTCAGCGGTCCCGCGGAGACGAGGTTGACGCGGATGCCCTTGTCGCCGACGTACTTCGCGAGGTAGCGGGCGGTCGACTCGAAGGCGGCCTTGGCCACGCCCATCCAGTCGTAGACCGGCCAGGAGATCGTCGCATCGAAGGTCAGGCCGACGATGCCCGCGCCCGGGTTGAGCACCGGGAGGGCGGCGACGGTGATCGCCTTGAGCGAGTAGGCCGAGACCTGGATGGCGGCCTGCACCGACTCCCACGGGGTGTCGAGGAAGACGCCGCCGAGGGCGTCCTTCGGGGCGAAGGCGATCGCGTGGACGATGCCGTCGATGTTGCCCTCGAGGCGCTCGGGCAGAGCGGCGAGGTCCTCTTCGCTGGTGGCGTCGAGTTCGATGACGCGCGGGGTCACGGGCAGGCGCTCGGCGATGACCTGGGTGATCTTCATCTGGCGGCCGAAGCTCGAGAGGATGACCTCGGCTCCCTGCTCCTGGGCGATGCGGGCGGCGGCGAAGGCGATCGACGCCTCGGTGAGCACACCGGTGACGAGGATGCGCTTTCCGTCAAGAATTCCCATGGTGGTCCTTTCTCAGTCTGTTCTCTGGTGTCAGTGCAGCGCTGGGCTGCTCAGTGTCCGGGGTCAGGGGCTGTTGTCAGTGTCCCATGCCGAGGCCGCCGTCGACGGGGATGACGGCTCCGGAGATGTAGGAGGCGTCGTCGGAGGCGACCCAGCGGACGACGCGGGCGACCTCATCGGCTTCGGCGAAGCGCTTGGCGGGAATCGTCGCGAGGTAGTCCTTCTGCTGCTTCTCGTCGAGCTCATCGGTCATGTCGGTGCGGATGAAGCCCGGGGCGACGACGTTGGCGGTGATGCCGCGGGAGCCGAGCTCGCGGGTGATCGAGCGGGCGAAGCCGACGAGTCCGGCCTTCGACGCCGAGTAGTTCGCCTGGCCGGGGACGCCGTAGAGGCCGGAGACCGAGGAGATGAGGACGATGCGGCCCTTCTTCGCGCGGATCATGTTGGTGATCGCGCGCTTCACGGTGCGGTAGGCGCCGGTGAGGTTCGTGTCGATGACCGCTGCGAAGTCGTCGTCGTCCATGCGCATGAGCAGGTTGTCGCGGGTGATGCCGGCGTTGGCGACGACCACCTCGACGGGTCCGAGCTTCTCTTCGACCTCGCTGAACGCGGCGTCGAGGGATGCGGAGTCGGTGACATCGGCGGCGACGGCCAGGGCGCCGTCGGGGGCATCTCCGTTGCGGGAGGTCACGGCCACCTTGTCGCCGTTGGCGAGGAACTCCTCGGCGATGGTGCGGCCGATTCCGCGGTTGCCTCCGGTGACGAGGACTACACGTGGTTCTGACACGGGACTCTCTTCTGTTGGAACGACAGTACGGAGACCAACCTACCGTGTTTGGTGCGGCCTCGACATGCTCCCACAAACGAAGCGTATGATTTTGTAGGTAGACCCGAGTGAAGAAGGTTATGGCCAAGCACCCGCAGCAGATCACCACAGCAGACACTGCGCTCGACGACGATATGAAGTCGAGGATCATCAAGTATTCGATCACCATGGGGATCCGCACTCTCTGCTTCGTGGCGGCCTATTTCGCGTTCGTCGCCTCGCAGCACGTCCTCATGTGGATCTGCGTCGCCGGCGCCGTGCTCCTGCCCTATCCGGCTGTCATCTTCGCCAACGCCGGACGGAGCGCTCCGCGACGACCGCTCGGCCCTCATCGACTCCGCTCCCCTCGACCAGCTGCCGCCCGGCCGGGCGAGACGATCAGCGGCGACACCCTCGGCGGGGAACCCGGCGATGCGACCGCGAAGGACTCCGGGACCGGGCGCACGCCGCGGGGCGAGACGATCCCCGGGGAGACCGTCGATCCCGAGACCGACACTCCGGGAACCGGCGGTGCCGGGACCGACCCGGGCACCGCCTCGGCGGGTCCGTCTGCGCAGCGATCCCCGCGGACGTCGTCCCCGCGGATGACCGAGAGCGAGCATCACTTCACCGCCGACAGCAACGGCGAGATCGTCGAGGACGACGAGGAGAGCGCGGGTGGCCGACGGTGACCGAGGCACTGCGGTGCTCGGCCAAGGGATGCCGAGCCGATGCGACACGGGCGATCCTGTGGAACAATCCCCGCCTGCACACGCCTGTCAGGCGCAAGGTGTGGCTCGCCTGTGACGAGCACCTCGACCAGCTGCGGGAGTTCCTCACCCTGCGCAGCTTCTATCGCACCGATGTTTCCGTCGACGAGATCCCGGAGGACGCCGGCTGATGGCCCGTTACTCATTCCTCTTCAGTGCCCGGTGGCTCAAATACATCGCGATGACGATCATCGTCGTCATCGCGTGCGTGTTCCTCGCCCTGTGGCAGAAGGACCGCCGCGCCGAACGCCAGGCGGAGATCGACACGATCAACGCCAACTACTCGGCGGCTCCCGTCGACATCTCCGCGGTGCTCCCGTCGACCTCGGCGACGCTGCCGGAATCCGCGGAATGGACGCCGGTGTCGCTGACCGGTCGCTTCGAGACCGCGGACACCGTGCTCGCCCGCAACCGCACCGTCAATGACAAGGTCGGCTTCTACGTCGTCGTCCCGTTCACCCTGACCAGCGGAGAGACGATCGCGATCGTGCGCGGATGGGTGCCCGAATCGACCGCGGTGCCCGACGCCCCGGCCGGTGAGCAGACGATCACCGCACGGCTGAAGATCGCCCAGGACGGCTCCGACGATGACAACCCCGAGGGCATGATCAAGGCGATCGACCCGGCCCGGATCCCCGGCATGGACGCGGCGTACGCCAATGTCTACGCCGAGGAGGTGACGACGGGGGCGACGCAGGCCGAGGGTCTGACTCCCCTCCCGGCGCCCGACCTCAACCCCGGCAACC
Organism: Brevibacterium sp. LAARM2_SD2; assembly: GCF_057364785.1. Lineage (NCBI taxonomy): Bacteria > Bacillati > Actinomycetota > Actinomycetes > Micrococcales > Brevibacteriaceae > Brevibacterium > Brevibacterium sp. LAARM2_SD2. Next base: position 170,619 of record NZ_JBNFOM010000002.1, read on the forward strand.
ACCTGTCCTACATGCTCCAGTGGTTCGCGTTCGGGATCATGATCATCATCGCCGTGTCGATCTCGGCCCGGCGGGAACGGAAGGCGACCGCCGAGGCGCTGGCCACTGCGACGAGCGACACCGAGTACGTCGTCGTCGACAAGGCGGCCCTCGACGCCGGGGCCAAGGTCAGCCAACCGGGCAGCCGGTACGGTCGCAGCCGCTTCGTCAGTCCCACCGTGCGCGGTCGGGACGAAGCCGAGGAGGACGAGCTCCTCGAGGAGCGCTTCCGCCCGAGGTGAGCCCTGTGCGCAGCTCCAAGTCAGCGGCTCAGCGGCTCAGGGACGCAGCGGCTCAGGCCAGGGTGACGAGGTCGAGGTAGGTCTCGTTCCACAGGTCCTCGTCGCCGTCGGGCAGGAGCAGGACCCGGTCGGGATCGAGTGCGGACACCGCACCCTCATCGTGGGTGACGAGGATGATCGCTCCCTCGTAGCGGCGGATCGCCGAGAGGATCTCCTCCCGCGAGGCCGGGTCGAGGTTGTTCGTCGGCTCGTCGAGGAGGAGGACGTTGGCGCTCGAGACGACGAGGGTCGCCAGGGCCAGACGCGTCTTCTCACCGCCGGAGAGGACCCCGGCGGGTTTGTGGACGTCGTCACCGGAGAAGAGGAACGAGCCGAGCACGTTGCGCACCGCGGTGTCGTCGAGGTGCGGAGAATTGCGCTGCATGTTCTCGAGCACGCTGCGGTCGAGATCGAGCGTCTCATGCTCCTGCGCGTAGTAGCCGAGCTTGAGACCGTGACCGGCGATGACCTCACCGGAATCGGGTTCGTCGAGTCCGGCGAGCAGGCGCAGCAGAGTCGTCTTGCCGGCGCCGTTGTAGCCGAGGATGACGACGCGTGAGCCCTTGTCGATCGCCAGGTCGACACCGGTGAAGACCTCCGTCGACCCGAAGCTGCGGGAGAGGCCCTCGGCGGTCAGCGGCACCCGGCCGACGTCCGCGGGCGCCGGGAAGCGGAGATTCGCGACCTTGTCGGCGCTGCGTTCCTCATCGAGGCCGGCGAGCATGCGTTCGGCGCGTTTGACCATCTGCTGGGCGGCGACGGTCTTCGTCGCCTTCGCCATCATCTTGTTCGCCTGCGCCGTCAGCGCCGCGGCCTTCTTCTCCGCGTTCGCACGTTCGCGCCGGCGTCGGCGTTCGTCGTCCTCGCGCTGCTTGAGGTAGAGGCGGTAGCCCATCGAGTAGATGTCGATGGTCTGCCGGGTGGCGTCGAGGAAGAAGACCTTGTTGACGACTTCATCGATGAGGTCGAGGTCGTGGCTGATGACGATGAGTCCGCCGGAGTACGCCTTGAGGTAGTCGCGCAGCCAGAGCACGGATTCGGCGTCGAGGTGGTTCGTCGGCTCGTCGAGGATCATCGTGTCCGGAGCGGAGAAGAGGATCCGGGCGAGTTCGACGCGGCGACGCTGACCGCCGGAGAGGGTGCCGATCTCCTGGTTGACGAGGTCCTCGTCGAGGCCGAGGTTCGCGGCGATCGCGTACGCCTCGGATTCCGCAGCGTATCCGCCGGCGGCGACGAACTCGGCTTCGATGCGCGGGTAGCGGTCGATGGCCTTCGCCGCGACGTTCTCGTCGGGCGAGGCCATCTGACGTTCGGCCTTGCGCAGGCGCTTGACGAGCACGTCGAGGTCGCGGGCGCCGAGGATGCGCTCCTTCGCCGTCGCCTCGAGGTCGCCGCTGCGCGGGTCCTGCGGCAGATAGCCGACGGACCCGGAGATCGAGACGTTGCCCGAGGTGGCGGGGTGGCCGCCCATGATCACCTTCGTCAGCGTCGTCTTCCCGGCGCCGTTGCGTCCGACGAGCCCGACGCGGTCGCCCTTGTCGACGCGGAAGGACACGTCGGACATCAAGGTGCGGGCGCCGACGGCGACTTCGAGGCCGGAGGCCTGGATCATTCTCTCTCCAAACTGCGGCCGATGAGGTCGGCCAGGTATTCCTGTGGGTGGACTCCCTGGGCGCGGGCCCGGGAGACGAGTTCGTCGGCGATGGTGCGGGCCACGCGCGTGGAGACGACGGTGGTGTCCCCGGTGTCCCCGCCGGGCGCGGGAGCTTCGGCGAACGCCGATGCCTCTGGCTCGACCTGGGCGTTCGCCGGCGATTCCGTGCCGGCTTCGACGCTCACGGACGTCCCGGCGGACGTAGCCGGGTCCCTCGGGCACCGCTGTGCCCTTCTGGTAGGCGGTGGCGACGGCCCGGGCGCGCTCGTCGGCGGCTTCGTTCATCGCGTGGTTGTTGTGGCCCTTGACCCATTCGAATTCGACGTCGCGTCCGGTCAGCGCCTGATCGAGGGATTCGAGGAGGTCGCGGTTGAGGACCTCCTTGCCGTCGGCCTTCTTCCAGCCCTTGCGCTTCCAACCCGGCATCCACTTCGTCAGGGCGTTGATGACGTACTGGGAGTCGCAGAAGATCTTGAGGTCCTCGTCGACGTCGGCGGTCGATTCGAGGAGGTCGAGGACGGCCATGAGCTCACCGCGGTTGTTCGTCGCGTTCTTCCAGCCCCCGGCGTGCCAGCAGTCGTCGTCGATGTACCAGGCCCACCCAGCCGGTCCGGGGTTGCCGAGCGCAGACCCGTCTGCGGCAGCGATGATCGTCAATGGTTCTCCTCTGGACGTCGGGTCCGGTCGTCAATGGGCCCGCACCATTGTTTCACGGTCGCAGGCACCCGCCGAACGCGACCTCGCCGAGGCGGCGCATCGGCCACCTCGGCGAGGGAGGTGCGGACGGACGTCCGCGTGACGAGTTCGGGTGCAGTCCGCCCGAGTCGCTCAGATGTTGAACCCGAGGGCCCGCATCTGCTCGCGGCCGTCCTCGGTGATCTTCTCCGGACCCCATGGCGGCATCCACACCCAGTTGATGCGGTAGGCCGGGACGATGCCGTCGAGGCACTGCGCGGTCTGGTCCTCGATGACGTCGGTGAGCGGGCAGGCCGCCGACGTCAGGGTCATCTCGATGACGGCGGTGCCGTCGTCCTCCACGGCGAGGCCGTAGATGAGTCCGAGGTCGACGATGTTGACGCCGAGCTCGGGGTCGACGACGTCCATCATCGCTTCGCGCACTTCGTCGACGCTCGCGTTCTGCGGTGCATCAATGACTTCGGGCATCACTTCTCCTCGTCTTCGGTCGGTGCGTGTTCCGGTGCTCCCGCCTGGGCCTGGCTGAGCGCGTCCTTGAACGCCATCCAGGCGAGCAGGGCGCACTTGATCCGTGCCGGGAACTTCGACACTCCGGTGAACGCCGCGGCGTCGCCGAGTATTTCCTCGTCGGCCTCGAGAGTCCCCCGGGAGTGCATGAGCTCGTGGAAAGCCGCTTCGATCTCGAGCATCTCGGACACCGTCGCCGAGGCGGCGAGCTCGGTGAGCACGGACGCCGAGGCCATCGAGATCGAACATCCGTCCCCGGTCCACCGCACGCTCACGGTGCCGTCGGCGGCGAGTTCGGTCTCGAGCTCGATCTCATCCCCGCAGGTCGGATTGACCTGGTGGGAGTGCCCGTGCGGCCCGGGGGCCGAATCGCCGAGCAGCGCGGCGTTGCCGATCCGCGACCGCGAGTGGTCGAGGATGACCTGCTGGTAGAGCTGCTGCATCTGGGTGGTCATGATGCCTGCGCCTTCTCCGCGGCCGGCGTGTCCGCGAGACCGAAGAACGGACGCACCTCAGCCAGCGCGGTGAGGAAGCGCTCGACATCCTCGCCGTTGTTGTAGAGGTACGTGCTGGCCCGGGTCGAGGCGGTCACCCCGAACCGGCGGTGCAGCGGCTGCGCGCAGTGGTGGCCCACACGCACGGCCACGCCCTGCGAGTCGAGGTACTGGCCGACGTCGTGGGCGTGGACGCCGTCGACGTCGAAGGCCACGGTGCCGATCCGGTTCTCGGCATTGCCGAGGACCCGGATCCCCGGGATCTGCGCGATCCGCTCGAGCAGCTGCCGGCCGAGCTCGACCTCATGGTCGAAGACCCGGTCGAGCCCCACCTCGGTGAGGTAGCCGATGGCCGTCGCGAACGCCGCGACCTCGGCCACCGGCTGAGTGCCGGCCTCGAAGCGCTGCGGGGCGGGCATGAACTCCGCCGAATCCATCGTCACGGTCGTGATCATCGAACCGCCGGTGAGCACGGGCGGGAGCGCATCGAGGAGCTCGGCCTTCCCCCAGAGCACGCCGAGGCCGGTCGGCCCGAGCGCCTTATGGGCGGAGAAGGCGGCGAAGTCGACGTCGAGGTCGGTGAAGTCGACCGGCATGTGCGGCACCGACTGGCACGCGTCGAGGACGACGAACGCCCCGACCTCCCGGGCCCGGGCGACGAGCTCGGCGACCGGGTTGATCGTGCCCAGCACGTTCGAGACGTGGGTGAACGCGAGCACCTTCGTCGTCTCGTCGACGATCGTCTCGAGGTCGGTGAGGTCGAGCTCTCCGTCATCGGTGACCGGGATCCACCGCAGCTGCGCCCCGGTGGCCTGCGCGAGCTGCTGCCAGGGGACGAGGTTCGCGTGGTGCTCCATCTCGGTGACGACGATCGAATCGCCCTCCCCGATCGCGAACCGCTGCGCGGCCTCTCCCCCGAACCCGTGGCTGGCCCGGTCGATGCCGAGGGCGACGATGTTGAGCGCCTCGGTGGCGTTCTTCGTCCACACGACCTGGTTCGGCGCACCGCCGACGAGGTTCGCCACGGCCTCCCGGCCGGCCTCGAACGTGTCGGTGGCCATGACGGCGAGCGTGTGCGCACCCCGGTGAACGGCGGCATTGCGCTGCGTGAAGTACTCGGTGAACGTGTCGATGACGCATTCGGGCTTCTGCGACGTCGCTCCCGAGTCGAGATAGGTCAGCGGCGACTCCCCGACCCTCGCACGGAGGATCGGGAAGTCGCCCCGGAGCCGAGAGAACATCAGACCGCGGACGAGAGGAAGCGGTCGTAGCCCTCGTTCTCGAGGCGCTCGGCGAGTTCCGGTCCGCCCTCCTCGGCGACCTTGCCCTTGACGATGACGTGGACGAAGTCGGGCTTGATGTAGCGGAGGATCCGCGTGTAGTGGGTGATGAGGAGGACGCCGACGTCGGTCGTCTCACGGACCCGGTTGACGCCTTCGGAGACGATGCGCAGAGCGTCGACGTCGAGGCCGGAGTCGGTCTCGTCGAGGACGGCGAACTTCGGCTTGAGCATCTCCATCTGGAGGATCTCGTGGCGCTTCTTCTCACCGCCGGAGAAGCCCTCGTTGACGTTGCGGGTCGCGAACTCGGGGTCGACGCGCAGCTGCTCCATCGCCGACTTGAGGTCCTTCGTCCAGTTGCGCAGCTTCGGAGCCTCGCCGTCGATCGCGGTCTTGGCCGAGCGGAGGAAGTTCGTCACGGTCACGCCGGGCACCTCGACGGGGTACTGCATGGCGAGGAAGAGACCGGCCTTGGCGCGCTCGTCGACGGTCATGTCGAGGACGTCCTCACCGTCGAGGGTGACGGATCCGCCGGTGACTTCGTACTTCGGGTGACCGGCGAGCGAGTAGGCCAGTGTCGACTTGCCCGAGCCGTTGGGGCCCATGATCGCGTGCGTCTGGTTCGAGTCGATCTCGAGGTTGATGCCGTTGAGGATCGGCTTCGCGCCGGCCTCGGTGTTGACGCTGACGTGCAGGTCGGAGATTTTCAGTGTGGACATGATTATCCTTTTCAGTTCACAGTCGTGTTCGGGTCGAGCAGGATGCGGCCGGCGATCTCCTGGCACGGGTAGACCGCGACGGGTTCGAAGGCCGGGGGGCTCAGCGGCTGGCCGGTGTTGAGGTCGAACTGGGAGCCGTGCAGCCAGCATTCGATGGCGCAGCCCTCCACCTCGCCCTCGGCCAGGGACACCTCGCCGTGGGTGCACAGATCGTCGATCGCGTGGACGACTCCGAAGGAGTCGCGGGCCAGGCAGATCTCGCGGTTCTCCACGTCGATCCGCAGCGCGCTGTCGAGTGCCACATCCTCGGAGGCGGCCACGTCGATCATCGTCACAGAACGCTCCGGGACAGTTCGTCCTCGATGCGGGCCGAGAGGACCTCTTCGATCTCCGGCACCTGGATCTTCTGGATGACCTCGTTGAAGAAGCCGCGGACGACGAGCTGGCGGGCGACGTCCTCGGGGATGCCGCGCGACATCAGGTAGAAGAGGTGCTCCTCGTCGAAGCGACCGGTCGACGAGGCGTGTCCGGCTCCTTCGATGTCACCGGTCTCGATCTCGAGGTTCGGCACGGAGTCCGCGCGCGCCCCATCGGTGAGGATGAGGTTGCGGTTGAGCTCGTACGTGTCGATGCCGAGCGCCTCGGGGCGGATGAGGACGTCGCCGATCCACACGCTGCGCGCGTCCTTGCCCTGCAGGGCGCCCTTGTACATGACGTTCGACGTCGCCTTCGCGGTGTTGTGGTCGATGTACGTGCGGTGCTCGAGGTGCTGGCCGGCATCGGCGAAGTAGAGGCCGAGAAGTTCGGCCTCGCCGCCGTTGGCCGAGTAGCGGACGTTGGCGTTGAGCCGGACGATGTCACCGCCGAGGGTGACGACGATGTGCTTGAGCTTCGCGTCCTTGCCGACGATCGCATCGTGCTGGCCGAGGTGCTGCGAACCGTCGTCCCACAGCTGCAGGGAGACGAAGGTGAGGTCCGCGCCGTCGCCGACGACGAGGGAGACGAGCTCGGAGTAGCGGGTCAGGCCCTCGTGCTCGACGACGATCGTCGCCTTCGCGTTCGCCCCCACGGACACGACGACATGGCCGTGGACGAGGTCGGTGCCGGTGCCGTCGGCGTGGATGACGACCGCCTCGGTGAGCTCCGTGTCAGCGGGCACCGTGTAGTGGGTGACGGTGGCCGTGCGGTTCGCGGCCACAGCGGCCGCGCGGTCCTCGGGTTCGAGGATGCCGAGCTCCTGGGCGGCCTCGAGGCTGATCTCCTCGACGGTGACGCCGGCAGGCAGTTCGCCGGTGACGCTCAGGCGCGCTTCACCGGGCGCATCGGCGAAGAAGTCGCTGAGCTTGCGCACGGGCGAGAAGCGCCACTCCTCCTCCCGGCCGGTGGGCACGGGGAAGTCGGCGACGTCGAAGCTGCGGGTGCGCGCGTCGCGCTTGGCGTCGGGCACGTGGACGCCCGCGCCGTGCGAATGCTCGGAGACGCCGAGCGGGTTGGTGGTGTCAGTCACAAAATCTCCTTAAGCGTGCAGTCGGTCGCGGGCTCAGCCCACGGCGCCTTCCATCTGCAGTTCGATGAGGCGGTTGAGCTCGAGGGCGTACTCCATCGGCAGCTCACGGGCGATCGGCTCGACGAAGCCGCGCACGATCATCGCCATCGCCTCGGTCTCCTCGAGGCCGCGGGACATGAGGTAGAAGAGCTGGTCCTCGCTCACCTTCGACACGGTCGCCTCGTGGCCGAGCGTGACGTCGTCCTCACGGATGTCGATGTAGGGGTACGTGTCCGACCGGGAGATGTTGTCGACGAGCAGGGCGTCGCAGAGCACGTTGTTCGACGAGCCCTCGGCACCCGGGTAGACGTGGACGAGTCCGCGGTAGCCGGCGCGACCGCCGCCGCGGGCGACGGACTTCGAGACGATCGAGGACTGCGTATGCGGGGCGGCGTGGACCATCTTCGCACCGGTGTCCTGATGCTGGCCCTCGCCGGCGAAGGCGACCGAGAGCGTCTCGCCGCGAGCGTGTTCGCCCGTCAGCCAGATCGCCGGGTACTTCATCGTCACCTTCGAGCCGATGTTGCCGTCGACCCATTCCATCGTCGCGCCCTCTTCGGCGATCGCACGCTTCGTCACGAGGTTGTAGACGTTGTTCGACCAGTTCTGGATCGTCGTGTAGCGGACGCGGGCGTCCTTCTTCGCGATGATCTCGACGACGGCGGAGTGGAGCGAGTCCGTCTTGTAGATCGGGGCCGTGCAGCCCTCGACGTAGTGGACGTACGAGCCTTCGTCGGCGATGATGAGCGTGCGCTCGAACTGGCCCATGTTCTCCGTGTTGATGCGGAAGTAGGCCTGCAGCGGGATCTCGACGTGGACGCCCTTGGGGACGTAGATGAAGGATCCGCCCGACCACACGGCCGTATTCAGCGCCGAGAACTTGTTGTCACCCGACGGGATGACCGAGCCGAAGTACTCCTCGAAGATCTCCGGGTGCTCCTTGAGACCGGTGTCGGTGTCGAGGAAGATGACGCCCTGGCTCTCGAGCTCCTCGTTGATCTTGTGGTAGACGACCTCGGACTCGTACTGCGCGGCGACGCCGGCGACGAGGCGCTGCTTCTCCGCCTCCGGGATGCCGAGGCGGTCGTAGGTGTTCTTGATGTCCTCGGGCAGGTCCTCCCACGACTGGGCCTGGCCCTCGGTGGAGCGGACGAAGTACTTGATGTCGGCGAAGTCGATTCCCGAGAGGTCGGCGCCCCAGTTCGGCATCGGCTTCTTCTCGAAGAGCTTGAGCGCCTTGAGGCGACGCTGGAGCATCCAGTCCGGTTCGTCCTTGAGCTTCGAGATGTTGCGCACGACGTCTTCGTTGAGACCGCGAGCCGCTGCGGCTCCGGCATCGTTCTCGTCGTGCCAGCCGTATGCGTACTGCCCGAGGTCTTTGAGCTCGGGGTTCGCCTCGATGATCGGATTGCTTGTGTCAGTCATCGTGAACCTCCTTGAGGTCGATCGATTGAGTGGATGAGGGGCCTGGTGAGTTCCGAGGTCGGAATGTGGGTCGTGCAGACGTGGTCACCGTGGGCGAGCGACGAGAGTCTTCTCACATCGACGCCGAGGTATTCCGAGAACATCGCGAGCTCTGCTTCGCAGATCTCGGGGAACTCGGCGGCCACGGATTGGATCGGACAGTGTCCTTGGCACAGCTGCATCGCCTCGAGTGACGTGCCCGCCGCGACCGGTGTCGCCGAGGCGGCGTAGCCCTCACGGGTGAGCGCTGAGGCCAGGGCCCGCGAGCGTGACGCCACCGACGTCCCGCCCCGCTTCTCGAGTTCTCCGCCGAGGCGGTCGCGCAGCTTCGCGACGAAGTCGTCGGAGAAGTCGACGACCGCGTCCTCCCCCATCCGGTCCTGGAAGAACCGGAGGATGTTGACGGCGAACTCGTCGTAGGACCGGCTGAGCTCGTCGTGGCCGCGCGAGGTGACTACGTAGTGCCGCGCCGGTCTCCCCCGCCCTGCCTGCTTCCCGGCGAGACCGCGGACCTCGATGAGTCCTTGGCCTTCGAGCGCGTCGAGGTGACGACGGATCGCTGCCGGGGTGAGCTCAAGGCCTTTTGCCAGCGCCGAGGCGGTGATGGGACCGTCGTCGAGCACGGAGCGGAACACCTTCTGCCGGGTCCTGCTGTCGTCCGCGTCGTTCGCAGTCATAGTCCACCTCCCTTGACTAACACAACACTATTGTTGCGTAAAATTGTTTCGTAAAACTAGGTGAGCCTAACTGAAGGCCCGGTTTCGACGGGACGTTTCGACCGGTCGTAGAATGGTCGGGTGGCACAATCGGCACTCCTCATCCGTGGGCTGCGCTATTCCTACGGCGCGCACCATGTCGTCGACGGCATCGACCTCGACGCCCGCGTCGGCACCGTCCTCGGCGTACTCGGCCCCAACGGGGCGGGCAAGTCGACGACGATCGCGCTGGCTGTCGGCTCGAAGCGACCCGACGCCGGAACCGTGGAGATCTTCGGCCGCGACCCCTACCGCCGTCACGAGGAGACCGCGCAGCTCGCCGGGGTCATGCTCCAGGACGGTGGCCTGCCGATGAGCGCGAAGCCGCTCGCCGTCCTCCGCCACCTCGCCGCTCTCTATCCCGATCCGCGCCCGCTCGACGAGCTCGTCGAACCGCTGGGCATCCGCGAGTTCGCCAACCGGTCGATCCGCCGGCTCTCCGGCGGACAGCGGCAGCGCGTGGCCCTTGCCGCCGCCCTCATCGGCCGTCCCCGCATCGTCTTCCTCGACGAGCCGAGCGCCGGCCTCGACCCGCAGGCCCGTGAGGTCGTCCACGAGGTGATCGGCGATCTCGCCGCCTCCGGGGTCAGCGTCGTCCTCACCACCCATGACCTCGCCGAGGCGGAGAAGCTCGCCGAGGACATCGTCGTCATCGACCGCGGCAGGATCATCGCCCGCGGTGCCCCCGCGGAGCTGCGCGGCGCCTCGGCGGCCGGTCGTCGGCTCGTCATCACCGTGCCCGACGCTCCCGACCCCTCCACCGACGCCGGACGGGAGCTGACGTCTGCCCTGACCGCCGTCGCCCCCGCCTCGGTGCAGGGCACGCTCATCGTCGCCGCGGGCAACCTCGACAGCGCGCGCATCGCCGCCCTGTGCACGGTCATCGCCGAGGCGGGGCTGACGATCGGGGACATCAGCATGCAGTCGCAGTCGCTGGCCGATGTCTTCTTCGAACTCACGGGGAGGCCGCTGCGATGAGCGAGACGACAGTCAGCGGCACGGGTGCCTCCCAGCCGTCCCCGGCGCCGGGCATGCGCGCCCGCCGCGTATTCGCGCAGGCGAAGTTCGAGACCGCAGCCGTGCTCCGCAACGGCGAACAGCTCCTGCTCGCGCTCATCCTCCCGCTCGGGCTCCTCGTCTTCCTCACGACGACTCCCCTGCTCGACGCGCTCGGCGCGATCCCGCCGGGCGGTGACCGGCTGAGCATCGCCCTTCCCGGCACCCTCGGTCTCTGCCTGGCCTCGACGGCATTCACCGGACAGGCGATCGCCACCGCCTTCGACCGCCGCTACGGGGTGCTCGCCCAGCTCGCGACGACGCCGCTGGGGACAACGGGGCTCATCCTCGGCAAGCTCGGGGCGGTCATCGGCGTCGTCGTCATCCAATTCGCCCTCGCGTTCGGCATCGCCGGGATCCTCGGCTACCGCGGCGGACTCGACATCCTCGCGCTCATCATCACCACGATCCTCGGCACTGCGACGCTGCTCGCGCTCGGCCTCCTCATGGCGGGCACGCTGCGCGCCGAGGCGACCCTGGGCGCTGCCAATCTCGTCTGGGTCCTCATGGCCGGTGCCGGCGGACTCGTCCTTCCCGCCACCGGCGAATGGGGAACCATCGTCGGCTGCCTTCCCTCCGGTGCCCTCGGGGACGCGATGCGCGCGAGCCTCGCCGGCACCTGGGACTTCACAGCTCTGATCGTGCTCCTCGTCTGGAGCCTGGTGGGAGCGCTTGCCGCACGCAGGTGGTTCCGCTTCGAATGAACACAGGAATGCGCATGAGAAACCAAGAGACCAGAATCCGCTTCGCCGCGTGGGCGATGCTCATCGCCCAGGCCGGCATCATCTTCACCGGCGGCATCGTCCGCCTCACCGGATCCGTCTGGGATGCTCGGACTGGCCGAAATGCACCCCGGATTCCCTCGTCGCCACCCCGGAGATGGGCATCCACGGGGTCATCGAGTTCGGCAACCGGCTGCTCGCCGTCGTCCTCGCCCTCATCGGCGTCGCGATCCTCGTCCTCCTCTGGCGGATCCGGAAGGAGCGCAAGGACCTCTTCTGGCTCAACATCGCGCTCACTGCGATCGTGCCGGTCCAGGCGGTCATGGGCGGGATCACCGTGTGGACGAAGCTCAATCCCTGGGTCGTCGCCGGGCACTTCGTGCCCTCGGCCATCGCCGTCGGTGTCGCCGCGTACTTCGTCCGCCGCACCTACGACACCGGGGTGCGCACCGGCGAGAAGGCACCGTCGCCGCTGCCGGCACTCGGGTGGGCGATCCTCGCGCTCACCGCGGTCATCGTCCTCTTCGGCGTGCTCACCACCGGCGCAGGCCCGCACTCCGGGTCGACGATCTCGACCCGCAACGGCCTCGACAACATCTGGATCACCCGCCTCCACGCGTTCCCGGTGTGGCTGCTCGTCATCGCGACGATCGTCGCTCTCGTCTACGCGCGCAAGCGCTGGGCCCCGATGGTGCGCCCGCTCGTCGTCCTCCTCATCGTCGAGCTCGCGCAGGGTCTCATCGGCTACATCCAGTACTTCACCGGCGTCCCGTGGGTGCTCGTGGCATTCCATATGATCGGTCTCTCGGCTACGATCGCAGCCAGTGTCGCTGTGCTCGACAGCGCGTACCCGAGGAGAACCCATGTCAACGCCGATCGTCCCGTGTCTGTGGTTCACTGACCGCGCCGAGGAGGCGATGGAATTCTACTGCACCGTCTTCCCGAACTCCCGCATCGTCTCGATCGAGCGATACCCCGATGAGAGTCTCGACGAGCATTTCGCGGGGATGAGCGGCAAGGTCATCACCGGCGTCTTCGAACTCGACGGCAACCGCTTCATCTGCCTCGACGGCGGACCCGCGTTCACCTTCAACGAGGCGATCTCCCTGACCGTCGAATGCGCCGACCAGGCGGAGATCGACCACTACTGGCAGGCGCTGTCCGCGGTGCCCGAATCCGAGCAGTGCGGCTGGCTCAAGGACAGGTACGGGATCAGCTGGCAGATCGTGCCGAAGAACCTCGACGAGCTGATGACCGGCGACGCTCAGGTGCGCGCGCTCATGGGAATGAAGAAGATCGTCATCGCCGAGCTCGTCGCCGCCGGCTGACGCGCCGCCTCGGTCGTCGGGATCACGCTCGCTCCCGCTGCGCGCATCCCTGGGCCTCAGCAACAACCTCGGCGAGACTGCACCACCCGGAGACCCACGGACAACCTCGGCGCGTATGCACCACCCTCAGCTCCGCAACTCCTCCACGCAGCGATGAGAACACCGCGGGCACGGGTGGTGTGTGGACCGTCAGGTGCGGGGTGGCAGATACCTGCCGCGGATCACCAGAGGCTGGGCAGCAGCGGGGTGACGAACGGGTCGACGGCGACGGCGAGGAAGAGCACCGACAGGTACGTGATCGAGCCGTGGAAGACCTTCATCGCCCGCAGCGAGGTGCCGCTGAGGCCCTTCTTCGCGCGAGACACGAGCTGGTAGCACGACCAGAGGAACCAGGCACCGGCGAGCACCGCGACGGCCGTGTAGACCGGTCCCATCGGGGCGACGGGGATGAGGACGAGCGAGGTGAGCACCATCGCCCAGGCGTAGAGGATGATCTGGCGGCCCACCGAGGTCGGCGGGACCTTCGACGGCAGCATCGGCACACCGGCAGCGTCGTAATCGGCCTTGTACTTGATCGCGAGCGGCCAGTAGTGCGGCGGCGTCCAGAAGAAGATGACGAGGAAGAGGATGACCGGCTCCCACGACAGCCCGCCGGTCACCGCCGACCAGCCGATGAGCACCGGCATGCAGCCGGCCGCGCCGCCCCACACGATGTTCTGCGTCGTGCGGCGCTTGAGGACGAGCGTGTAGAAGACCGCGTAGAGGAGGATCGCCGAGGCGGTCAGTCCTGCCGTCACCCAGTTCGTGAATCCGCCGAGCCAGAAGATCGACCCGATGCCGAGGACGAAGGCGAAGATCAGGGCTGCACGCGGCGAGATCTCCCCGGTGACGAGCGGACGGTGCTTCGTCCGATCCATCTTCGCGTCGATGTCGCGGTCGACGTAGCAGTTGAACACCGATGCCGAGGCGGCAGCGGCGGCCCCGCCGATGAGGGTGTTGAGGACGAGCCAGAGATTCGGCATGCCGTTGGCGGCGAGGAACATCACCGGGGCGGTGGTGACGAGGAGGAGTTCGATGACCCGCGGCTTCGTCAGGGCGATGTAGGCGCCGATGATCGATCGGGGTTTCTGCGAGTGTCGAGCTTCGTCGATGGTCCTCTGCAGAGGTCGTTCACTCTGCGTGCCCGGGTTCTGACGAAGTTCACTCACGAGAGACGATTCTACTCTGTGTCGAATGAATTTCCAGTTGGGGTCGGGCGAGTCGCCCTGTCATCGGGACCGAGTGCGCGGTCATCGGGATCATCTGCGCGCTCACGGCGTCGCCGGACAAGCACCGCGACGGCCCCGACCACCAGCCCCACTACGGCGAGTGCGGCCCACAGGACCGCCGCGAGGACGAACAGTCCGAGCCCCGCGAGGGGATCTTCGAGTGTGAGCATGTCGACATCGACGACGATGCCGAAGGCTCCGGCGAGGACTGTGAAGGCCACCGCCGCCCACCAGATGAGACCGGCAGGTCGGGCGATCGCGAGGACGATGAGGAGGACGAGGAAGGGGCCCGCGCCGAGGAGGAAGGCGAGCAGCCAGCTCCCGACCGCCTCGGTGCCAGTGCCGTTTCCGAAGGGCTCGACGAAGAGGGTCGTGAAGACGATCCGCTCGACGAGGACGAGGACGGTCAGGCTGATGCCGAGGTTCCGGAGTGCCCGGGCATGGCGCACGGGTGATCGTCGAGGCAGGGTCGGGTGCTGGGGACTGCGGGGAATGGGGAGGTCTCCTTGACGTGGGCGGGCGACGTGGACGTGCCGGCGGTGGGAGGGCAGCACAGTGGGGACACTGCCAGCGCAGCGACCGTATCACCACGTGTCCGGACCGGGAGGGTCCGGCCGGTGCGCGGTAGAGTTTGAGAGGACGCATCGCCGACGACAGAAGGAACGCTCTCAGACATGAATGCCCTGTCCTGGACAGACCTCGACTCCCAAGCAGTCGACACCGCCCGCCTCCTCGCCGCTGACGCCGTGCAGAAGGCCGGAAACGGACACCCCGGCACCGCGATGAGCCTCGCTCCCGTCGCCTACTACCTCTACCAGAAGGCCCTCACCCTCGACCCGTCCGATCCCACGTGGTCGGCCGTGACCGCTTCGTCCTCTCCCTCGGCCACAGCTCGCTGACGCAGTACGTCCAGCTCTACCTCGCCGGCATCGGCCTCGAGCTCGACGACCTCAAGGCGCTGCGCACCTGGGATTCGCTCACCCCCGGCCACCCCGAGGTCGGACACACTCCCGGTGTCGAGATCACCACGGGCCCGCTCGGCTCCGGTGTCGCCTCGGCGGTGGGCATGGCGATGGCCTCCCGCCGCGAACGCGGACTCTTCGATCCCGACGCCGCCCCCGGCACCTCGCCGTTCGATCACGACATCATCGTCCTCGCCTCCGACGGCGACATGGAGGAGGGCGTCTCCGGTGAGGCCTCCTCGCTCGCCGGCACCCAGGAGCTGTCGAACCTGATCGTCATCTGGGACGACAACCGGATCTCCATCGAGGACGACACCGCGATCGCCTTCGGCGAGGACACTGCGGCGCGCTATGAGGCCTACGGCTGGCACGTCCAGCACGTCGACTGGACTGCCGACGGAGAGTACACCGAGGACCTCGACGCCCTCCACGCCGCCGTCAAGGCCGCTCGCGCCGACTCCCGTCCCTCCTTCATCCGCCTCTCGACGATCATCGCGTGGCCCGCGCCGAACGCCCGGAACACGGGGGCCGCCCACGGTGCCGCCCTCGGTGAGGACGAGGTGCGGGCGACGAAGGAGCTGCTCGGCTTCGACCCCGATGCGAACTTCGCGATCTCCCCCGAGGTGCTCGAGCACACCCGGACCAGCGCCGAGGAGCGCGGTCGCGCCGCTCACCTCGCGTGGAAGGAGAAGTACGCGGCCTGGCGCGACGCCAACGGCGAACGCGCCGCACTCTTCGACCGGCTCGCCACCCGCACCCTGCCCGAGGGCCTCGACGGAGACTTCCCCGTCTTCGACGCCGACGCCAAGGGCATCGCCACCCGCGCCGCCTCCGGCCAGGTGCTCAATGCGATCGCCGCCCGGATGCCCGAGCTCTGGGGCGGATCGTCCGACCTCGCGGGGTCGAACAACACCCTCATCAAGGCCGACCCGAGCTTCCTGCCCACCGACCGCTCGACGGACACGTTCACCGGCAACCCGTACGGACGCAACATCCACTTCGGCGTCCGCGAGTTCTCCGCCGGCCTCATCGGCAACGGCATCGCACTTCACGGCGGGACCCGTCCCTACAACGGCACGTTCCTCGTCTTCAGCGACTACCAGCGACCGGCCGTGCGCCTGGCCGCCATCCAGAAGCTGCCGAACATCTTCGTGTGGACCCACGATTCGATCGGCCTCGGCGAGGACGGCCCCACCCATCAGCCCGTCGAGCACCTCTCGGCGCTGCGGGCGATCCCCGGCCTCGACGTCGTCCGCCCCGCCGATGCCAACGAGACCGCGGTCGTGTGGCGGAAGATCCTCGACCGCACCGACGGCCCCAGCGGCCTCATCCTCAGCCGGCAGGCCGTGCCGACCCTCGACCGGACGAAGTACGCACCGGCCTCCGAGGCGGCCCGCGGAGGCTACGTCCTCCTCGACACCGGCGACGACCCGCAGGTCGCGATCATCGCCACCGGCTCGGAGGTCCAGCTTGCGATCGCCGCGGCCGAGGAGCTCGAGACCAAGGGGATCGCGGCGCGCGTCATCTCGATGCCGAGCCAGGAATGGTTCGACGCCCAGGACGAGGACTACCGCGACGCCGTCCTCCCCCGGTCGCTCAAGGCCCGGGTCAGCGTCGAAGCGGGATCGGCGATGAGCTGGCACCGCTACCTCGGCGATGCCGGGCGCGCCGTGTCCCTCGAGCTCTTCGGCGCCTCAGCCGATGCCAAGACGCTCTTCGAGAAGTTCGGCATCACTGCCGAGGCGGTCGTCGCCGCGGCCGAGGAGTCCATTGCAGCAGCGAAGGGAGAAGCATGAGCGAGAACCTCACCCGCCTCACCGAGGCAGGAGTCTCGGTGTGGCTCGACGACCTGTCCCGCACCCGGCTCGAGTCCGGTGACCTCCAGACCCTCATCGACGAGTCGTCGGTGACCGGGGTGACGACGAACCCGACGATCTTCGCCACCGCGATCGCCGGCTCCGACAGCTACGACGGCGCACTCTCCGACCTCGCCGCCTCCGGTGCCGACGTCGAAGAGGCCATCGAAGCCCTGACCACCGAGGACGTCGCGGCAGCTGCCCGGCTGCTGCGGCCCGTCTACGACGCCACCGACGGCGCCGACGGACGCGTCTCGATCGAGGTCCCCCCGCCGCTGGCCCGCGACACCGCGGGAACGGCGTCGGCGGCGACGATCATGTGGGAGCGGGTCGGCGAGCCGAACGCGATGATCAAGATCCCCGCCACCGAGGAGGGACTGAGCGCGATCGCCGACACCATCGGCGCCGGGATCAGCGTCAACGTCACGCTCGTCTTCTCGCTCTCCCGCTACCGGCACGTCGTCGAGGCGTACCTCCAGGGACTGGAGAAGGCGCGGGCCGCCGGTCACGACCTCTCGACGATCCGGTCGGTCGCCTCGATCTTCGTCTCCCGCGTCGATGCGGAGATCGACAAGCGCCTCGCCGCCGTCGACGATCCGGCCGCCGCGGAGCTCGCCGGTCGCGCGGGCATCGCCAACTGCGTGCTCGCCCATGAGATCCACTCGCAGCTCTTCACCTCCGAGCGCTTCCGCGTCCTCGAACTCGCCGGGGCCCGCCCGCAGCGGCTCCTGTGGGCGTCGACCGGAGTGAAGAACCCCGACTACCCGGACACGATGTACGTCACCGGTCTCGTCTCCCCCGACACCGTCAACACGATGCCCGAGGCGACGCTGCGCGCCTTCGCCGACCACGGCGAGGTCGGGGCTCCGATCGCCGCTGAGGACTACCGGGCCGCCGACGAGGTCTTCGACCGGCTCGCCGGTCTCGGCATCGACTACGCCGATGTCATGACCGTCCTCGAGACCGAGGGCCTGGAGAAGTTCGACGTCAGCTGGACCGAGCTCCAGGGCACTGTCCGCCGGGCATTGGAGCGCGCATGAGAGTCGAGCTCAGCGTCCCCGTCAGTGCGGAGTTCGAGGCCGAACTCGACCGTCTGCTCAGCGCCCGGGTGCCCTCGCGGATCGCGGCGCAGGACGCGAGCGTCTTCTCCGACTCCGTCGCCGCCGATCGTCTCGGCTGGGTCGATCTCGCGGGCCGGGCCGGTGAGCTCGTCACCGAGATCGAGGCGCTGCGCGACGATCTCGCCGCGCAGGGTCTGCGCTCGATCAGCCTCACCGGCATGGGCGGCTCGTCGCTCGCCCCCGAGGTGATGGCGGCGTGGGCCGGGGTCGACCTCGAGATCGTCGATTCGACCGATCCCAATCAGGTCGCCGAGGCGATCGGCACCGACCTCGACCACACCGTCCTCGTCATCGCCTCGAAGTCGGGGACGACGATCGAGACCGATGCCATCCGGCGCGCGTTCGCCGCGGCCTTCGAGGCCGTCGGCATCGACCCGGCCAGCCGGTTCATCGCGATCACCGATCCCGGGACCGAACTCGCTGAGCTCGCGAGTGCCGAAGGGTACCTCGCGACGTTCCACGCCGACCCGAACGTCGGCGGTCGGTTCAGTGCCCTCTCCCCGTTCGGCCTCGTCCCCGCCGGTCTCGCCGGGTCGACATCCGCCGGATCGTCGAGTCCGCGGCGGGCATCGCCGCCGACCTCGGCGCTGACAGCCCGGACAACCCGGCGCTGCGGTTCGGCACCTGGCTGGGCATCGCCCACGCCCGGGCCACGGAGAAGCTCGTCCTCGCTCCCACCTCGGCGGCCCTTGCCGGTCTGGGAGCCTGGGTCGAGCAGCTCATCGCGGAATCGCTCGGCAAGGACGGGCAGGGGATCCTCCCCGTCGTCCTCGACGAACCCGGTGATGTCGGCTTCGCCGACGCCCGCGCCGATGCCCTGCTCTGCACCCTCGGCCCGGCCACGACGATCGGCGCGCCCTCGGGCTTCAATGCCGAGGTCGACGGCGATCTGGGCGAGCAGTTCCTCTTCTGGGAGTTCGCCACCGCGATCGCCGGCTACAGCATCGGGGTCGACCCGTTCGATCAGCCGGATGTCGAGGCGGCGAAGGCGTTCGCCCGGGAGGCCCTCGACACGGGCACCCACGCCGAGGAGATCCCGGCGTTCGTCGACGGCGCCGTCGAGGTCTACGGCGACATCGATGAGGCCGACGACCTCGTCGGGGCCCTCCGTGAGCTCTTCGCACAGGTCGACGAGTACGGCTATGTCGCCATCCAGGCCTACCTCGATCGGCTCGGCGACGCCGAGGCGGTCGACCTCCGTCCGCTCGTCTCCCGGCACGCCGGGGTGCAGACGACGTTCGGCTTCGGCCCGCGGTACCTCCACTCGACGGGCCAGTACCACAAGGGCGGTCACCCCAACGGCGTGTTCCTCCAGATCACCGCCGACCCGCGCACGGAGCTCATCGTGCCCGGCCGCGGCTACGGGTTCGGTGAACTCGAGCACGCGCAGGCGCTCGGCGATGCCGCGGCCCTGCGGGCGAAGGGGCGTCCGGTGCTCCGGGTCCACCTCACCGACCGGGCCCGCGGGCTCGCACAGCTGCGCGACGCCGTCGCCGAGGTCGCCCCGCACCACCACTTCGGAGTCGACTGACGTGCGAGTCGGCTGACCTTCGAGTCGGATGCCCTGCGCGTCGCATGACCGCACGACGAAGGCCCTCACCGGTGTCGGTGAGGGCCTTCGTCGGTTCTGCGTTCGGTCGGGTCTCAGCTGTTGAAGCGCGTGATGAGTCCGAGGAGGATGATCGACGCGCCCCAGACGATCGCCATGAGCGCGGTGAACCGGTTGAGGTTGCGCTCGGCGACACCGGAGGATCCCAGCGAGGAGGACATGCCGCCGCCGAACATGTCGGACATGCCGCCGCCCTTGCCCTTGTGCATGAGGATGAGCAGGGTGAGGAAGATGCTCGTGAGGACGAGCACGCCGATGAGTACGTAGGTGAGAATTTCCACGTCGAGTTCAACCTGTGTTTCTGTCAGAGGATTTGCGGTTCAGTCTACTTGCCGACGGCGGCCTTGCACAAAGCGGCGAAATCGGGCCCGCTCAGGCTCGCTCCCCCGACGAGTGCGCCGTCGACGTCGTCGGAGACGAGGATGTCGGCGACGTTGTCGGTCTTCACCGACCCGCCGTAGAGGATCCGGGTGGAGTCGGCGAGGCTGTCGCCGTACCTCTCGCGCAGGCGACCGCGGATCGCCGCGGCCATCTCCGCGGCGTCAGCCGCCGTCGCCGTCTTCCCCGTTCCGATTGCCCACACGGGTTCGTAGGCGACGACGAGGCCGCTGAGCTCCTCGGCCGAGAGGCCGGCCAGGGAGTCGTCGAGCTGGCCCAGGGTGAAGTCGACGTGGGTGCCGTCCTCGCGTTCGGCCAGGGATTCGCCGACGCAGAGGATGGGGGCGAGGTCGTGGCCGAGCGCGGCCTTGACCTTCGCGGCGACGACATCCGAGGTCTCGTGGTTGTCGGCGCGGCGCTCACTGTGCCCGACGACGACGTACGAGCAGCCGAGGCGGGAGAGGAACGACGCGGCGATCTCCCCGGTGTGCGCGCCCGGTTCGTGGCGGGACACGTCCTGGGCGCCGTAGCGCAGCCACAGCTTGTCGCCCTGGACGAGCGTCTGGACGGAGCGGATGTCGGTGAACGGCGGGACGACGACGACCTCGAGCTGGGAGTCGTCGAGCTTGGCGTCCTCGAGCGCCCATGCGAGCTTCTGCACCGTCGAGATCGCCTCGAGGTGGTCGTGGTTCATCTTCCAGTTGCCGGCGAGCAGCAGTGTGCGGTCAGTCATGATGGGTCGTCCTCACGCGAGAGCGTCGATGCCGGGCAGGGTCTTGCCTTCGAGGTACTCGAGGCTCGCCCCGCCGCCGGTGGAGATGTGGCCGAATTCGTCGTCGGAGAAGCCGAGCGCCCGCACGGCGGCCGCGGAGTCTCCTCCGCCGACGACGGTGAGCCGGTCGGCGCGCGCGCCCTCGGCGGTGGCCGTGAGCGCGGCGGCCACGGTCTTCGTGCCCGCGGCGAAGGCCGGGAACTCGAAGACGCCCATGGGGCCGTTCCAGAACACGGTCGCGGAGTCGGCGATCACCTCGGCGTAGGCCCGTGCGGTGTCGGGCCCGATGTCGAGGCCGAGTCCCTCGGCCCCGGCTGGGGTGTCCTCGAGGCGGTCGACGGGGCGCACCCAGTTCTCGGCGTCGGGGGCAAAGGAGGCGGCCATGACGATGTCGGTGGGGAGCATGATCCGCGCCCCGCCCTGCTCGGCCCGGTCGAGGTAGCCCTTGACGTCGTCGATGCGATCCTTCTCGACGAGGCTCGCACCGATGTCGTGGCCGAGCGCGGCGAGGAACGTGAAGACCATGCCACCGCCGATGAGGAGGTTGTCGGCCCGGTCGATGAGGTTGTCGATGACACCGAGCTTGTCGGAGACCTTCGAACCGCCGAGGACGACGGTGAAGGGCCGCTGCGGCGAGTTGAGGAGACGGTCGCTGACCTCGACCTCAACCTGGACGAGCGAACCGGCGTAGTGCGGCAGGAGCTGCGCGAGTTCGTAGACCGAGGCCTGCTTGCGGTGGACGACGCCGAATCCGTCGGAGACGAAGTCGTCGGCGAACTCGGCGAGCTGTTCGGCGAATGCGCGCCGTTCGGCCTCGTCCTTGGAGGTCTCCCCCGGGTTGAACCGGAGGTTCTCGAGGAGGAGGACGTCCCCGTCGCCGAGCGCTGCGACCTTCGCCTGCGCATCCTCGCCGACGGTGTCGGAGGCGAAGGCGACGTCACGGCCGATCGCAGCGGCGAGTTCGCCGGCGATCGGGGCGAGCGAGAAGTGCGGATCGGGTGCGCCCTTCGGGCGGCCGAGGTGGGAGATGACGATCACCCGGGCCCCCGCCTCGGCGAGGGATCGGATCGTCGCCGCGGATGCGAGGATGCGTCCGTTGTCAGTGATCGTCGTCCCGTCCATGGGAACGTTGAGATCGCTGCGGACGAGCACCGTCCGGTGGGCGAAGATCTCCGGGTCCGTGAATGTCCTCATTGGGGCCTTTCGCGCAGAAGGTAGCTGACCATGTCCTTGAGTCGGTTCGAGTAGCCCCACTCGTTGTCGTACCACGCGACGACCTTGACCTGGTCGCCGAGGACCATCGTCAGCTCCGAGTCGGCGATCGCCGAGGCGGTGGTCCCGACGATGTCCGTGGAGACGAGGGCGGCCTCGGTGTAGTCGAGGTAGGGCGAGTCCTCCGCGGCGGCCTTGAGGATCTCGTTGACCTCGTCGCGGGTGACCGGCTTCTTCGGGGTGAAGGTGAAGTCGATGATCGATCCCGCGGGCACGGGCACGCGGATCGCGAAGCCGTCGAGCTTGCCCTCGAGGTGGGGCATGACCTTGCCGACGGTGCGGGCGGCGCCGGTCGTCGTCGGCACGATGTTGATCGCGGCGGCGCGGGCGCGGCGGAGGTCGCGGTGCGGACCGTCGACGAGCTTCTGGTCGCCGGTGTAGGCGTGGACGGTGTTGAGCAGTCCGGATTCGACGCCGATCGCGTCGTCGAGGGCCTTGACGACGGTCGCCATGCAGTTCGTCGTGCACGAGGCGTTCGAGACGACTTCATGCTTGTCCGGGTCGTACGTGTCCTCGTTGACGCCCATGACGAAGGTCGCATCGACGTCCTTGCCGGGGGCGGAGAGGACGACGGTCTTCACGGTCCCGCCGAGGTGGGCCTCGGCCTGGTCGCGGCGGGTGAAGATGCCGGTCGATTCGACGACGAGTTCGACGTCCTTCGACGTCCAGTCGATGTCGGCGGGGTTCTTCTCCGAGAAGACGGCGATCTCGCGGCCGTCGACGATGAGCGAATCCTCTCCGGCCTCGACGGTGTGGTCGAAGCGCGGCCACACGGAGTCGTAGGCGAGGAGGTGGGCGAGCGTCGCAGTGTCGGTGAGGTCGTTGATGGCGACGACTTCGAAGTCGGCACCGGGTTCGAGGGACAGGCGGAAGAGGGCGCGACCGATGCGGCCGAAGCCATTGATTGCGATTCGTCTCATGCTCGAATCCTATCGGTCTTCGAGCATGTCGGGAGTGAGACTTGCTTCAGTCCCAGGAATTCCCAATTCTTCCGCTCGCTTGTCCGCCGTCGACAGCAGCCGCCGGATGCGTCCGGCCACGGCGTCCTTCGTCATCGGCGGGTCGGCGAGCTGTCCGAGCTCCTCGAGGGAGGCCTGCTTGTGGGTGACGCGCAGCTGTCCGGCGTAGCGGAGGTGCTCGGGCACGTCCTCGCCGAGGATCTCCAGCGCCCGTTCGACGCGCGCGCCGGCGGCCACGGCGGCCCGGGCGGAGCGGCGCAGGTTGGCGTCGTCGAAGTTCGCGAGCCGGTTGGCCGTCGCCCTGACCTCGCGGCGCATCCGCCGCTCCTCCCACACGAGAACCGCGTTGTGGGAGCCCATGCGGGTGAGCAGGGCGGCGATGTCGTCGCCGTCGCGGATGACGACGCGGTCGACGCCGCGGACCTCGCGGGCCTTCGCGCTCAGGCCCAGCCGTCGGGCGGCTCCGACGAGCGCGAGTGCCGCCTCGGGACCCGGGCAGGTGACCTCGAGGGCGGAGGAGCGGCCGGGCTCGGTGAGCGAGCCGTGGGAGAGGAAGGCCCCGCGCCAGGCGGCCTCGGCGTCGGCGACGGAGCCGTTGACGATCGCCGAGGGCAGACCGCGCACGGGTCGGCCGCGGTTGTCGACGAGCCCGGTCTGGCGGGCCAGTGCGCCGCCGTCACGGGTGACGCGCAGCAGGTAGCGGTTGGAGCGGCGGATGCCGGCGGCGTTGATGACGACGATGTCGGCGAACTGGCCGTAGAGATCCTTGATCTCGCTGCGCAGGCGCTTCGCGGCCTGAGCGGTGTCGAGTTCGGCCTCGAGCACGATCGAGCCGTTGACGAGGTGGAGGGCGGAGGAGAAGCGGAAGATCGAGGACACTTCGGCCTTCCGAGCCGAGGTCCGGGTGATCTTCACCCTCGCCAGCTCGTCCTTGACCTGAGCGGTCAATGCCATTGTTCGTCCTCCTGCACGGATCGGTCCTACCACTGCTCGTCGACGTCGATCCCGGCGTCAACCAACATGTCACGGTAACATGCTGCGAGCTTGAGGCTGTCATGCTGCCCTGCCCGCCGGGAGCTGAGCGGATGCACCCGGAGTTTGGCGTCGAACATCTCCCGCGCATGGTGTTCGAGCTCCGGTTCGGAGACCACGGACGCCTCGTCGACGAGCACGTAGTCGAGGGTGAGGGCCGGGGCGTGGCGGTGCAGCGACATGAGGTGTTCGCCGAGGCTGAGGTCCCGGGTCTCCCCGTCCGAGGACGAGAGGTTGAGCGTGAGGGATTTCACCGCGTTCGACCGCACGATCGCATCGGAGAGGGAGGGCACGAGCAGGTGCGGCATCACCGAGGTGTACCACGAGCCGGGCCCGAGGTTGAGGACCTCCGCCTCGGCGACGGCTTCGACGGTCTCATAGCGGGCCGGCGGGTCCGCTGGGTCGAGGCGGACGGCTTCGACATGACCGCGGGTCGAGGCGAGCACCGACTGTCCGCGCACGACCTGGAACGAGCCGGGGAACTGGACGTCGGCTTCGATCGTCAGCGGCACCGAGGACATCGGCAGCACGCGGCCGTGGGCGCGCAGCAGCTTCGCCATCCAGTCGAGGCCGGCGACGTGGTCGCCGTGGATCTGCCAGAGGGCGGCGATGAGGAGGTTGCCGACGGCGTGGCCGTTGAGCTCCCCGCTCGATTCGAAGCGATGCTGGATGACGTCGCGCCACGTCTTGCCCCAGTTCCCGTCGTCGCAGAGCGCGGCCAACGCCATGCGCAGGTCCCCGGGCGGCAGACTGCCGAGCTCGTCGCGGAGCCGACCGGAGGAGCCGCCGTCGTCGGCGACGGTGACGACGGCCGTGAGCGATTCGGTGAGCAGCCGGAACGCGCGCAGGGCGGCGTAGAGACCGTGACCGCCGCCGAAGGACACGATCTTCGGGCCCTTGTTGATGACGGCCGGGGTGATCTGCGGGAGATCCTCGGTCTCCATGTCATTCCCTCCCCAGGTCGCGGTGGCGGACGGTGACGGGAATGCCGGTGCGGGCGGCCAGCCCCTTCGCGATGCGTTCGCTGATCGCCACCGACCGGTGCTTGCCGCCGGTGCAGCCGATGCCGATGAGCGCGTAGCCGCGGCCCTCCCGGAGGTAGCCCTGCGCGATCGTGTCGAGGGTGGCGGTGTAGCGTTCGATGAACTCCTCGGCGCCGTTCTGTCCGAGCACGTAGTCGGCGACGTCGGAGTCGAGTCCGTTGTGTCCGCGCAGGTGGGGAATCCAGTACGGGTTGGGCAGGAAGCGGACGTCGGCGACGTTGTCGGCGTCCTTGGGCAGGCCGTACTTGAAGCCGAAGCTCATCACCGTCAGCCGCAGCGGCGGGGCGTCGTCGGCGCTGAAGCGCTTGCGCACCTCGGCGCCGAGCTGGTGAACGTTGAGGTCGGAGGTGTCGATGATGATGTCGGCACGGTGCTTGAGCGATTCAAGGGCCTCGCGTTCGGCCTCGATCCCCTCGAGGAGGGTTCCCTCCCCCTGCAGCGGGTGCGGCCGGCGGGTGGATTCGAACCGGCGGACGAGGACCTCGTCGGCGGCGTCGAGGTAGAGGATGCGCAGCGACAGTCCCTGGTCGAGGAAGTCGGAGATCGTGTCCTCGAGCTCCGTGTACTTCGCCCGGCCCTTCGAGTCGGTGACGATCGCGATCTTCGGCACGGCGCCGTCGGCGCGGGCGACGAGTTCGACGAGGGTGCGCATCATCTGCGGCGGGAGGTTGTCGACGACGTACCAGTCGAGGTCTTCGAGGACATTGGCCACGGTGGTCCGCCCGGCCCCGGACATGCCGGTGACGAGGACGACCTCGATGGGGTGGTCGTCGGCCTGTGTGGTCATGCGTCCTCCTCGTGTCCCCGGCTGGCGGCGACCGCGCACGGTCGCTCATATCGAACACTACTGTAGAGCACGCCTGTGGGGCGCCGATCTCAGTGCCCGTTCAGCTCGGGATGGTGGGGTTCAGTCCGTCTGCAGGGCCGCGGCGATCTTCTCCGCCAGGGCCGGCCCGATCCCCTTGACCTCGCAGAGCTGCTCGACGCTGGCCGCACGTGTCCGCTTCACCGAGCCGAAGTGCTTGAGGAGTGCCGTCCGCTTCGCCTCGCCGAGGCCGGGAATCTCATCGAGGACGGAGCTCGTCATCGCCTTCGCCCGCTTCGACCGGTGGTAGGTGATCGCGAAGCGGTGCGCCTCGTCCCGCAGGCGCTGCATGAGGAAGAGTCCCTCGGAGTTGCGCGGGAGGATGACGGGGAACGGGTCGTCGGGGACCCAGACCTCCTCGAGCCGCTTGGCGAGGCCGACGACGGAGATGTCGACGATTCCGAGGTCGTGCAGCGCCCGGGTCGCGCGCGCGACCTGGGGTCCGGCGCCGTCGACGACGAGGAGGCTGGGACGGTACCCGAAGCGGTCGTCGGGTTCGTCGGAGGCCATCTGCTCGAGGTAGCGGCTGAAGCGCCGGGAGACGACGTCGTACATCGAGGCGGTGTCGTCGGTCGCCGCCTCGCCGTGGATCGCGAAGTGCCGGTAGTCGCGCTTCTTCGCCAGGCCGTCCTCGAAGACGACGAGGCTGGCGACGACGTTCGAGCCCTGGGTGTGGGAGATGTCGATGCACTCGATGCGCAGCGGCGCCTCGGGCAGGTCGAGGTGCTCCTGGATCTCCTTGAGCGCGGTGCTGCGGGTCGTCAGGTCGGAGGAGCGCTTGAGCTTGTGCTGGACGAGCGCTTCCTTAGCGTTCTTCGTCACCGTCTCGAGCACGGCCTTCTTCTCGCCGCGTTCGGGCACCCGCACGGTGACCTTGGCGCCGCGCTGTTCGCTCAGCCAGGCTTCGAGCGAGTCGAGGTCGGCGGGCACGGTGTCGACGAGGATCTCCTTGGGGATCGCATCGGCGTCGAGTCCCGTGTACGCCTGCCGGAGGTAGTCGGTGGTCAGCTCGGCCGGGGTGTGGTCGTCGGAGCGTTCGATGATCCACCCGCGCTGGCCGCGGATGCGGCCGCCGCGGACGTGGAAGACCTGGACGGAGGCTTCGAGCTCCTCGGTGACGAGGGCGAAGACATCGCAGTCGGCGGACACGGAGAGGACGACGGCGGACTTGTCGAGGACCTTCTGCAGCGCGGTGAGCTCGTCGCGCAGCCGTGCCGCCTGTTCGTAGTCGAGGTCGGCGGCGGCGGCGGCCATCTCCTTCTTCCGCTCGCTGATGAAGCGCCCCGTGTTGCCGGACATGAAGTCGACGACGCTGCGGGCGAGGTCCCGGTGCTCGTCGATGCTGATCTTGCCGACGCACGGGGCGGCGCATTTGTCGATGTACCCGAGCAGGCACGGCCGACCGCTGCGTTCGGCACGGCGGAACACCCCCGGGGTGCACGTGCGCATGGGGAACGCCTTGAGGAGGAGATCGAGGGTGTCCCTGATCGCCCACACCTGGGCGAACGGGCCGAAGTACTTCACGCCCCGGCGGCGTTTGCCGCGGGTGATGAACGCCCTGGGCACCTCGTCGTTCATCGTGATCGCCAGATAGGGGTAGGACTTGTCGTCGCGGAACATGACGTTGAACCGCGGATTGAATTCGTTGATCCACGTCCACTCGAGCTGGAGGGCCTCGACCTCGGTGTCGACGACGGTCCATTCCACCGAGGCGGCGGTGTGGACCATCGTCGAGGTCCGCGGGTGCAGCTGCGCGGGGTTGGCGAAGTACGAGTTGAGCCGGTTCCGCAGATTCTTCGCCTTGCCGACGTAGATCACCCGCCGGTCGGGGTCACGGAACTTGTAGACCCCGGCCGAGGTGGGAATGCTGCCGGTGGCCGGACGGTAGCTCGCGGGATCAGGCATCGAGCATCTCGGCGAGGAAGCGCCCGGTGTGGCTGGCGGGGTTCTTCGCGACCTCCTCCGGGGTGCCTTCGGCGACGACCTGACCGCCGCCGCGACCGCCCTCGGGGCCGAGGTCGATGACGTAGTCGGAGTTCGCGATGACATCGAGGTTGTGCTCGATGACGATCACGGAGTTCCCCTTTTCCACGAGCCCCTGGAGGACGTGGAGGAGCTTCGAGATGTCCTCGAAGTGGAGACCGGTCGTCGGCTCGTCGAGCACGTAGACGGTGCGACCGCGGGAGCGCTTCTGGAGTTCGGCGGCGAGCTTGACGCGCTGCGCCTCACCGCCGGAGAGCGTCGTCGCCGGCTGTCCGAGCCGGACGTAGCCGAGGCCGACGTCGACGAGGGTCGACAGGTGCCGGGAGATCGCGGGGATCGCGGCGAAGAACTCCGCGGCCTCCTCGATGGGCATGTCGAGGACCTCGGCGATCGTCTTGCCCTTGAACGTCACCTCGAGCGTCTCCCGGTTGTACCGGGCTCCCCCGCACACCTCGCAGGGGACGTAGACGTCGGGGAGGAAGTTCATCTCGATCTTGATCGTGCCGTCACCGCTGCAGTTCTCGCAGCGGCCGCCCTTGACGTTGAAGGAGAAGCGGCCCGGCTGGTAGCCGCGGACCTTCGCGGACTCGGTCTCGGCGAAGAGCCGGCGGATGTGGTCGAAGACGCCGGTGTACGTCGCCGGGTTCGACCGCGGGGTGCGGCCGATCGGCGACTGGTCGACGTGGACGACCTTGTCGAGGTTCTCCAGCCCCGTCACCCGCTTGTGCCGACCGGGCACGCGGGACGCGCCGTTGAGGACGTTCGCCATCTGCGTGTAGAGGATCTCGTTGACGAGCGTCGACTTGCCGGACCCGGACACCCCGGTGACCGCGGTGAGGACGCCGAGCGGGAAGGAGACGGTGAGGTCGCGGAGGTTGTTCTCGCTCGCCTTCTCGACGGTGACCATCCGTTCGGGGTCGATCGGCCGGCGTACGGTGGGGATCGCGATGGACTTGCGTCCGTCGAGGTAGGCACCGGTGATCGAGCGCTCGGCGTCCTTGAGCCCGGGGACCGGACCGGAGTAGATGACCTCTCCCCCGTGCTCGCCGGCACCGGGGCCGATGTCGACGATCCAGTCCGCGGCGCCGATGGTGTCCTCGTCGTGTTCGACGACGATGAGGGTGTTGCCGAGGTCCTTGAGCTTGATGAGCGTGTCGATGAGACGGCGGTTGTCGCGCTGGTGGAGGCCGATCGAGGGCTCGTCGAGGACGTAGAGGACGCCGACGAGGCCCGAGCCGATCTGCGTGGCCAGGCGGATGCGCTGGGCCTCACCGCCGGACAGGGTCCCGGCGGCGCGGTTGAGGCTGAGGTATTCGAGGCCGACGTCGAGGAGGAAGCCGAGGCGGGCGTTGATCTCCTTCATCACCTGCGCGGCGACAGCCGCGTCACGGCCGCTGAGCTCGAGTCCGGAGAGGAAGCCGGCCGCCTCGTCGAGGGCGAGCTCAGCCACCTCGGCGATCGAGCGGTCACCGACCTTGACGGCGAGGGCCTCGGGTTTGAGCCGGGTGCCGTTGCACGAGGCGCACGGGATCTCGCGCATGTACGACTCGTAGCGCTCACGCGACCAGTCGGACTCGGTTTCGTCGTGCTTGCGCTGGATGTACTGGAAGACGCCCTCGAAGCCCGTCGAGTACGTCCGCTCCCGCCCGAAGCGGTTGCGGTACTTGACGTGGACCTCGTAGTCCTTGCCGGTGAGGATCGCGGTGCGCTGTGCGCTCGTGAGGTCCTTCCACGGGGTCTTGAGCGTGAAGCCGAGCTCGTTGCCGAGACCGGTGAGCAGGCGGTTGAAGTACTTCGACACCTGTTTGCCGCCCGACCACGGAGCGACCGCGCCGGCGCCGAGGCTGAGGTCCTCGTCGGGGACGACGAGGCTCTCATCGACCTGGAGCCGGGTGCCGATGCCGTCGCACGTCGGGCACGCGCCGAAGGGCGAGTTGAAGGAGAAGGTCCGGGGTTCGATCTCGTCGATCGTCAGCGGATGCTCGTTCGGACACGACATGTGCTCGGAGAACGTGCGGGTCACGCCCTCGTCGACGAGGTCGATGTCGATGCGGCCGTCGGCGAGTCCGAGAGCGGTCTCGACGGAGTCCGTGAGACGCGGGCGCATGCCGGGCTTCGCGACGAGGCGATCGACGACGACGGAGATCGTGTGCTTGTACTTCTTGTCCAGGGTCGGCGGGTCGCTCAGGCTGATCTGCTCACCGTCGACGATGGCACGGGAGAAGCCCTTCGCCTGCAGGTCGGTGAAGAGGTCGACGAATTCGCCCTTGCGCAGGCGCACGACGGGCGCGAGGACGAGGAACTTCGTCCGCTCCGGCAGCTCGAGGAGCTGATCGACGATCTGCTGCGGGGTCTGCTTCGTGATGATCTCGCCGCAGATCGGACAGTGGGGCACGCCGATGCGCGCCCAGAGGAGGCGGAGGAAGTCGTAGACCTCGGTGATCGTGCCGACCGTCGACCGCGGGTTGCGCGAGGTCGACTTCTGATCGATCGACACCGCCGGGGAGAGCCCTTCGATGAAGTCGACATCGGGTTTGTCCATCTGGCCGAGGAACATCCGGGCGTACGACGACAGGGATTCGACGTACCGGCGCTGTCCTTCGGCGAAGATCGTGTCGAACGCCAGCGACGACTTGCCCGACCCCGAGAGTCCGGTGAAGACGACCATGGAGTCGCGCGGCAGCGCGATCTCGACGTTCTTGAGGTTGTGCGCGCGGGCGCCCTTGACCCACAGCGTGTCGAGGTGGGACACGCCGGAGGGGTTCTGCGCGCTGTTCGCACTGTTCGTTTTCATCACCTGTCCACTGTATTACTCGGTCCTGACATGACGGTCGCGGCGGGAGGAGGCAGCGCCTGCGAGGAGTGTCTCACTCGGCCCTGACATGGTTCTCGGCGATCTCTCCGACGGCGAGGATGCGCACGACGATGTCCCCGGTCTCATCGCTCGCGGCGACGTCGACCTCGGCATCGATCGCCCAGTCGCGGTTGCCGTCGGGATCGGCGAGGATCTGACGCACACTCCAGGTGGTCGAACCGGGAACGATGTCGATATATTCCCGTCCCCGCGCGGTCTGGTCGACGAGCAGGTCGCCGTATTCGTCGTAGAAGTCCTCGATCGCGGTCTCCCAGGCCTTCTCGTCGAACCCGGACTCCGCGTCGAGGCGGCCGAGCTCGGCGTAGTCCGCGCGTTCGGCGAGCAGCACGCGATGGAACATCGCATTGCGGATCTCGGCGGTGAAGAGCTTCGTGTTCGCCGAGAACGCGCGGTCGAGGTCGGGCAGCTCCTCGTCGCCGAAGTCCGTGGGACTCAGTCCCTGGAGGGTGCGCCATTCGTCGAGGAGGGAGGAGTCGGTGCGGGCCACCGTCTCCCCGAGCCATTCGATGATGTCCTGGAGCTCCTCCCCGCGCCGGTCGGCCGGGACGTTGTGGGTCAGCGCCCGGTAGACGTCGGTAAGGTAGCGCAGGAGGCTGCCTTCGGCACGGGCGAGACCGTAGTAGCCGACGAACTGGGTGAAGCCCATCGCCTGCTCGACCATGTCGCGCACGATCGACTTCGGCTCGAAGTCGCCGGCCCGCAGCCACGGGTGGGCGAGGAGGAAGTGGTCGAACGCGGGCTCGAGGATCTCGGCCAACGGCTTCGGCCCGGTCACCTCGTCGAGGATGGCCATCCGCTCCGGATACTCGAGGCCCTCGGATTTGAGTTCGGCCAGCGTCTCCCGCTTGATCCGGTCGAGCTGGCCCTTGAGGATCGCGAAGGGCACCGGGGTGGTCGCCTCGACGAGGGAGACGACGTCGAGCGCCCACGTCGGGGAATCGGGGTCGAGGAGGTCGAGTCCGGCGAGGACGAACGGGGCGAGCGGCTGGTTGAGGGCGAACTGGGGACCGAGGTCCTCCGTCGGCACGAGTTCGGTCCCGCGCCGCTCGATGAGTCCGGCGTCGAAAAGGGAACGGCCGATCTTCAGCGCCGTGAGCTTGAGGTCGAGGTGCCGTTCGCGGCTCTCGTGCGTCTCATCGATGAACCGGCTGATCGTCGAGACATCGGATCCCGGGCGGGCGATGAGGTTGAGGATCATCGAATGGTCGATGCGCATCCGGGACCGCAGGGATTCCGGCGCGGACTCGATGAGCTTGGCGAAGGTCTCCTCGGACCACCCGACGAAACCGGCGGGTGCGGACTTCTTCTTCACCTTCTTCCGCTTCTTCTCATCGCCGGCGGCCTTCGCCTCGGCGCGGAGGTTCTCGATGACGTGCTCGGGGGCCTGGGCGACGACGAACCCGCGGGTGTCGAAGCCGGCGCGACCGGCCCGCCCGGCGAGCTGCTGGAACTCGCGGACGCTGAGCTTGCGCATCCGCCGCCCGTCGAACTTCGTCAGCCCGGTCAGGAGCACGGTGCGGATGGGCACGTTGATGCCCACCCCGAGGGTGTCGGTGCCGGAGATGACGAGGAGGACGCCCTTGAGGGCGAGCTGCTCGACGAGGCGGCGGTACTTCGGAAGCATCCCGGCATGGTGGACGCCGACGCCGTGGAGGAGGAGCCGGCGCAGCGTCTGGCCGAATCCCTTCGAGAACGTGAATCCCCTGATCTCCTCGGCGATCCTCGCCTTCTGCTCCTTGCTCGCGAGATCGACCGAGAGCAGGCCCGTGGCGAGGTCGATCGCACCGGCCTGGGAGTACGAGACGACGTAGACGGGTGCCCGGTCGTGGCGGACGAGGGCGCGGAGGGTGTCGGAGAGCGGTTCGGTCGAGTACTCGTATTCGAGCGGCACGGGACGCGACGCCGAGGTGATGAGGGCGGAGTCGCGGCCCGTCGTCTCCGTCATCGTCGCCCGGATCTCCGCCGTCTCCCCGAGCGTGGCCGACATGAGCACCATCTGCGCCTGCGGGAGTTCGAGGAGCGGAACCTGCCAGGCCCACCCGCGGGTGGGATCGGCGAAGTAGTGGAACTCGTCCATGACGACCATGCCGACGTCGAGGAGTCCTCCCTCGCGCAGCGCCTGGTTGGCGAGGATCTCCGCGGTCGCGCAGATGACGGGCGCATCGCCGTTGACCGTCGAGTCGCCGGTGATCATGCCGACGTTCTCGGGCCCGAACGCGTCGATGAGGGAGAAGAACTTCTCACTGACGAGCGCCTTGAGCGGTGCGGTGTAGTACGCCCGGATGCCGCGGGTGAACGAGCAGTAGAGCGCGAACAGCGCGACGAGGGACTTCCCCGACCCCGTCGGGGTGGCGACGATCGTGTTGTCCCCGGAGAGGATCGCGAGCATCGCCTCCTCCTGCGCCGGGTAGGGTTCGATCCCCAGTTCGCGGCAGTACTCGGCGAACGCCTCGAAGATCGCATCCTCGTCGGCGAACTCCGCCGGAATCTCCTGCAGCCTCGTCACCACTGTGCACTGACCTTTCGCTCTAGACTGATGTCCATCCTATTGACCTCGAATCCCTCAAGGAGTGGCAGATGCCGGTTTTCGCCGTCACCTACGTCTATGGCCCCGACACCGAGACGCGTCTCGCGCACAGGCCCGCACACCGTCAGTGGCAGGCCGCGCAGAACGCGTCCGGTGCCATGCTCGCCTCCGGCCCGTTCACCGACGATGAGCAGCCCGGCGGCCTGCTGCTCGTCAGCGCCGCCGATCAGGATGCCGCCCGCGACATGCTCACCGGCGATCCGTACCACGACCTCGGTGTCATCGCCGAGACCCGGATCCGAGAGTGGAATCCGATGTTCGGGGCGTTCGCCGAGGACTGAGCCGCTCCCGGACTCGCCCGTCCGAACGACACAGTGCGCGGGTGCCCACCGCTGACGGGGGCACCCGCGCACTGCTGTCTCCGCTGCGGCGCGTGCCGCCTGCGGGAGCGGGGGCTCAGTCCTGCTTGGCTTCCGTTTCGGTCGCTCCGGCGTCCCGGAACGACTTGCCCTCGCGTTTCATCTTCCACAGCGAGGCGAGTGTCGCGACGACCATGGCGACGACGATGAACGTCAGCGACAGCCACGTCGGGACCTCGGGCACCGAGTTGCCCCACGACAGCCACGACACATCGGTCTCGTGGAGGGCGTGGAGGAAGAGCTTGACGCCGATGAACGCGAGGATCGCCGCGATCCCGTAGTGGAGGTAGACGAGTTTGTCGACGAGTCCGCCGAGGAGGAAGTAGAGCTGGCGCAGACCCATGAGGGCGAAGACGTTCGCGGTGAAGACGAGGAACGCGTTCTGTGTGACACCGAAGATCGCGGGGATCGAGTCGAGGGCGAACATGACGTCCGTCGAGCCGATCGCGAGGAAGACGATGAACATGGGCGTCCAGTACTTCTTGCCGTCGTCGAGCTCGACGCGCAGCTTGTTGCCGTGGTACTCGTCGACGACGTTGATCCGCTTGCGGAGGAAGCGGATGAGCGCGTTCTCGCCGTCGCCCTCGTCGTCGCTGCTGAAGGCCTGACGGTAGGCGACGAAGAGGAGGAAGAGGCCGAAGAGGAAGAAGACCTCGACGAAGGCGTTGATGATCGCCGCTCCCGCGAGGATGAAGATGCCGCGGAAGATGATGGCGATGATGATGCCCACCATGAGGACTTCCTGCTGGTACTTCCGGGGCACCTGGAAGCTGCTCATGATGATGATGAAGACGAAGAGGTTGTCGATGCTCAGGGAGTACTCGAGCAGCCAACCGGTGAGGAACTCGCTGCCGTGCTGGGCGTCGCCGATCCAGAAGAGCGAACCGGCGAAGGCCAGGGCGAGGGCGACGTAGAACGCGACCCAGATGCCGGCCTCGCGCATCGAGGGGACGTGGGGGCGCTTGATGACGAGGAGGAGGTCGAAGATGAGGATCGCGACGACGATGATCCCGGAGGTGATCATGAACCAGCCGGGAATGACTGCTCCTGTCGATGCAGCGGCATTGCCGCCGGCGGCGAGGGTGGAGGACAGGGTATCCAATTGGGGCCTTTCGTGATGACGGACTGTACCCGTGTCGAAAGTCTCTCCCACGCTGTGACCGCGGAGTCGTCGGCCGACCGCGATGTTCGCGGTGCGGCGGGCGAGCCTGCGGCGGCGTGCGCTCCGTGCCCGGACCCGCAGACGGGTCGTGGTGACGAGCACGGATGGACGGGATACTCCCTTTCGCCAGCCTCACCAGTATAGTCGGGTTGCCGCGATTGTGCGCATCCGCCTCTCAGGACGCGGACGGGATTCCCGTCAAGCCCGCCTGCCGCGTGGCCGCCGGGCACGCAGCACGCGCGGCGGCCGGCTCACGCGTGGCCGACCTCCTTCATCGCCCGCAGCTCCTTCTTGAGGTCGGAGAGCTCATCGCGCAGCCGCGCGGCGAGTTCGAACTGGAGTTCCGCGGCCGCCGCATGCATCTGCGTCGTCAGGGATTCGATGAGCTCGGTGAGATCGGCGGCCGGTGGCCGCAGCGAGCCGCCGCCGCTCGAAGCGGCCTGCCGCTGTTCGTCGGTGAGCGTCGAGTTGTAGCCGCGCTTGCCCTTGCCGTAGTCGAATTCGGTGAGGAGCTCGCGCGTGTCGGCGTCCTCGCGCTGCAGGCGCTCGGTGATGTCGGCGATCTTCTTGACCAGCGGCGCCGGGTCGATGCCGTGCTCCTCGTTGTAGGCGATCTGGATCTCGCGACGGCGGTTCGTCTCGTCGATCGCCTCCTGCATCGACCGGGTGATCGTGTCGGCGTACATGTGGACCTCGCCGTGGACGTTGCGGGCCGCGCGTCCGATCGTCTGGATGAGCGAGGTCGCCGAGCGCAGGAAGCCCTCCTTGTCGGCGTCGAGGATCGCCACGAGCGAGACCTCCGGCAGGTCGAGGCCCTCGCGGAGCAGGTTGATGCCGACGAGGACGTCGAACTCACCGGCGCGCAGCTCGGTGAGGAGTTCGACGCGGCGCAGCGTATCGACGTCGGAGTGGAGGTACTGGACGCGGATCTCGTGCTCGAGGAGGTAGTCGGTGAGATCCTCGGCCATCTTCTTCGTCAGGGTCGTGACGAGGACGCGCTCGTTCCTCTCGACCCGTGTCCTGATCTCGTCGAGGAGGTCGTCGATCTGGCCCTTCGTCGGCTTGACGACGACCTCGGGATCGACGAGACCGGTCGGGCGGATGATCTGCTGGACGGTGCCCTCCGACCGTTCGAGTTCGAAGTCGCCGGGGGTCGCCGACAGGTAGACGGTCTGTCCGACGCGCTCGCGGAACTCGTCGAACTTCAGCGGCCGGTTGTCCATCGCGCTCGGCAGGCGGAAGCCGTGTTCGACGAGGGTGCGCTTGCGGGACATGTCGCCTTCGTACATGCCGCCGATCTGCGGCACGGTGACGTGGGATTCGTCGATGACGAGGAGGAAGTCCTCGGGGAAGTAGTCGAGCAGGCAGTTCGGGGCCGACCCCGCAGGGCGTCCGTCGATGTGCCGGGAGTAGTTCTCGATGCCCGAGGTGAAGCCCATCGACTCCATCATCTCGAGGTCGTAGCTCGTGCGCATTTTCAGGCGCTGGGCCTCGAGGAGCTTGTTCTGCGCTTCGAATTCGCTCAGCCGCGACTGCAGCTCGTCCTCGATCTCGCTGATCGCCCGCCCCATCCGGTTCTCCCCGGCGACGTAGTGGGAGGCGGGGAAGACGTGGATCGTGTCCTCGTCACGGACGATCTCCCCGGTGAGCGGGTGGAGGGTCTGGAGGGATTCGATCTCGTCGCCGAAGAACTCGATGCGCAGGGCGAGCTCCTCGTACTGCGGGATGATCTCGACCGTGTCGCCCCGCACCCGAAAGGTGCCGCGGGTGAAGGCCATGTCATTGCGCGAGTACTGCATCGACACGAACCGCTTGAGGAGTTCGTCGCGGTCGCATTCCTGCCCCTTGTGGAGGGTGACCATCCGGTCGACGTACTCCTCGGGCGTGCCGAGGCCGTAGATGCACGAGACGGTCGAGACGACGACGACGTCGCGCCTGGTCAGCAGCGAATTCGTCGCGGAGTGCCGGAGCCGCTCGACCTCGTCGTTGATCGACGAGTCCTTCTCGATGAACGTGTCCGTCTGCGGGACGTACGCCTCGGGCTGGTAGTAGTCGTAGTAGGAGACGAAGTACTCGACGGCGTTGTTCGGCAGCAGCTGGCGGAACTCGTTGGCCAGCTGCGCGGCGAGCGTCTTGTTCGGCGCCATGATGAGCGTCGGACGCTGCACCTGTTCGATGAGCCACGCCGTGGTCGCCGACTTGCCGGTGCCGGTCGCGCCGAGGAGGACGATGTCGCGCTCTCCCGACTCGAGGCGGTCGGAGATGTCGTGGATGGCGGTGGGCTGATCGCCCGAGGGGGAGTATTCGGAGACGACCTCGAAGGGCGCCACCGTGCGGGTGACGTCCGGGCGGTGCCCGATCGCGGGCAGGGGACGGGTTTCGCTCATGCCCCCAGCCTAGACCTCGGCCCTGACACGGCACTGGGCGGGACGGTCATTCCGCGCTGTCCCGGGCTCCTTCCGCGCCCACCGGTTCCGCGCCCACCGCCGCCCCCGCATCCCCGGCCGTCGTGCGCACGCGGAGTTCGGCGGGCTGGCCGGGATCGGCACTCGCCCGCACTCCGGTGTCGCCTCCGGACTCCGCGGGCGGGAACCCGAGCGCGGTCAGCTGCGGTGCGAGCGCCTCGGCGGTCCGGGCGTCCCCGGCGTCGAGGACGAAGGAGAGCGGGGCATCGGGGGCGGTGTCCTGCGCGGTGATCGGGTGCGTCTCCCCCGTGCCGTGGCGCAGCTTCGCGACGAGCCGCTCCGCGTCGCCCTCCCGGCGCCGTATACGGTCGTCGCCGCTGCGCGCGGCGGGACGCTGCGCGGCGAGGTTCGCGGCGAAGGGGGCGAGCCGGGAGTCCCAGAGGGCGTCGACGATCTCCGCGGTGGCGGCCGGCGTTCCCGTGTTGTCGATGAGGACGTCGCAGGCGGCGCGGCGCACCTCGTCCGTGGCCTGCCGGGCGATGCGGGATTCGGCATCGGCCCGGTCCATCCCTCGGGTCTCGGCGAGCCGGTCCAGGCGCACCGCGGCGGGGACGTCGACGAGCAGCGTGAGGTGGTACCCGACCTCCATGTGGTTCTCGACGAGGAGGGGCACATCGTGGACGACCACCTCGGCGTCCGCGGCGGCGAAGCGGCCGGCCGTTCGATCCCGGATGACCGGGTGCATGAGCTCGCCGAGGCGCTTCGTCGACTCTGCGTCGGCGAAGGCGACGGCGGCCAGCCGGGCCCGGTCGAGGCTGCCGTCGGCGGCGAGGATCGCGGGCCCGAACTCGGCGGCGAGGGCGTCGAGGAGCGGCTCCCCCGGGGCGACGACCTCCCGGGCGATGACGTCGGCGTCGATGATCTCCGCACCGTGGGCGGCGAGGAGGTTCGCCACCGTCGACTTGCCCGCGCCGATCCCCCCGGTCAGTCCGATTCTCAGCATGGGGCCAGCTTAGCGAACCGCGTCCTCAGCGAACGGCGTCACCGACTCACCCGGTAGACGACGACGCCCTCACCGGAGAACACGGGCTCCCCGAGCGCGGCATCGAGGAGGCCTTCGAGCTCACCGGTCCCGCCCGGGGTCAGCGGCGCCTCGGGCGCGAGGACGACGAAGTCGACGCCATCGGCGCGCAGGCCCTCGACCCCGGCGGTGACGGCCGGATCGGAGGCGGCAGGCACCGGGGCGCCGTTGAAGATCGTCGCCCGCAGCGCGGCATCGAGGTCGTCCTCGGGTGCGGAGTAGATGATCGGCGAGCTCGGGCTCGAGCCGATGAAGTACCCGCCGGTCTCCCGGTAGCGGAAATCGGCCACCGACTGCCACACCATCGCCTCGTCCGCGTGCGGAGCCGCCCAGGCCAGCGGGCGCGGGAGGGTCTTGACGACGGCCCCCTCCGGGATCACCTCGGCGATGGATCCGGTGTAGAAGTCGGGCACGTAGACCTCACGGGTCGGCTGGGCGCCGGGCAGGACGACGACGGCGGACACGGCGAGGAGGGCGAGCATGCCGATGCCCGCCCGGGTGCTGCGGCGCTCGAGCGCCCACTGCAGCCCGCAGCCGAGGATCGCCCAGAGCGCGATCGTCGAATGGAGGACGAGGCGCATCGGCAGGATGTTGTTGAGGACCGGGATCGCCTCGACGAGGGCGAAGGGTCCCGCGCCGAGGAGGGGCTGACCGGCGAGGAGGACCGGCGATCCGAGGGAGAGGAGGAAGACGAGGGTCCCGGAGACGGCGGCGATGCGCACGGGCACGACCCATCTCCCCCGCCGTCCGAGGGTGAGGATGATGAGGGCCGCGGCGATGAGCGCGGGGAGGCCGACGTAGGCGCCGATCTCCGCGCCGTCGAGGTCCATGACGCGCGGCAGCGGCGACTCCCCGGTCCCGAAGAGCGTCGGCAGGCCCGGCACGATGGGGTCGAGGAGATCGGTGTTCCACACGCCGTGCGGACGGATCGCCCCCGACGGCGCGTTGGGCCCGGCCATCGTCATCAGCAGCGGCAGGGCCGCGAGCAGGGCGATGCCGGCGCCGAGGAGGCCGCCGGCTCCCAGCCGCAGCCAGCCGGCCGGCGACAGCAGGGAACGGCCGCAGACGATGAGGGCGGCGAGGAAGCAGAGGAACGCGAGGAAGGTCCCAGCGAGCACCTCGGTGGAGACGTAGAACTGGAATCCGAGGACGACGCCGAGGCCGAGGCTGAGCAGCCAGAAGCGGCGTCCGCCAGGTCGGCCGGTGCGCGGACCGGACAGGAGCGCGAGAACGAGGGCGGCGACGAGCGGCGGGGTGACGGCGAACGCGAGGTTCGGGTGGCCCGAGAGCTGCGCGATGACGTAGGAGGAGAAGCCGATGCCGGCCGCGGCCGCGAACGCGGGTCCGCGCTTGAGGAACCGGCGGAAGAGGATCGCGCACGCCAGCGAGTTGAGCACCGGGAGGCTGAGGATGAGGGCGTTGTAGGCGATGATCGGCCCGGCCACCCACGTCAGCGGGGCGAGGAGGATGGCGATGCCGGTCAGCGAGGTGTTCCAGGCGCCGTTGACGCCGCCGGCCAGCGCATTCATCGCCTCGGTGTAGAGGAAGCCGTCGCCGGTGCCGGCGAGACCCCCGCCGAAGCCGAGGAGGCCCGCGAGCACCTCGGCGCCGTGGCCGAGCCACCAGATGAACAGGGAGGAGTCGTCGTTGCCGGCCGACACGGTGCCGCCCGGGTCGGCGGCGACCCCGCCGAAGACGGTGATGCT
Organism: Brevibacterium sp. LAARM2_SD2; assembly: GCF_057364785.1. Taxonomy (NCBI): domain Bacteria; kingdom Bacillati; phylum Actinomycetota; class Actinomycetes; order Micrococcales; family Brevibacteriaceae; genus Brevibacterium; species Brevibacterium sp. LAARM2_SD2. The sequence goes on from NZ_JBNFOM010000002.1 coordinate 210,455, forward strand.
GCCGAGCGTGAGGGCGAGGGCGTACCACGCCCAGGGTCGCAGTCGCGCCAATGCAAAGGGCTCCCGACCTGTCGGCCGGGAGCCCTTCACTGCGCTGATGTCAGCTGCCTGCAAGCTTCTCACGCAGGGCTGCGAGTGCTTCGTCGCTGGCGAGCGTGCCTTCGTCGCCCGACTCCTCGGAGGAGAAGGACCCGGTGGCGGGAGCGGCGTCGGAGCCCGATTCCGCGGCGCCGGCCTCGGCGTCTGCGGCAATCGCCTTCGCGACCTGCTTCTTGTGCTCTTCCCAGCGCGACTGGGCGGCGGCGTACTGCTGCTCCCAGACCTCGCGCTGCGCCTCGAAACCCTCGATCCACTCGTTGGTCTCGGGGTCGAAGCCTTCGGGGTACTTGTAGTTGCCGTCCTCGTCGTACTCCTGCGGCATGCCGTAGAGAGCGGGGTCGAGGAACTCTTCGGCCTCGGGGTCGACGCCTTCGTTCGCCTGCTTGAGCGAGAGCGAGATGCGGCGGCGCTCGAGGTCGATGTCGATGACCTTGACGTAGATCGTCTCGTCGACGGAGAGACCTGCTCCGGGAGGTCGACGTGGCGCACGGCGAGCTCGGAGATGTGGACGAGGCCCTCGATGCCGTCCTCGACGCGCACGAACGCACCGAACGGAACGAGCTTGGTGACCTTGCCCGGCACGATCTGGCCGATGACGTGGGTCCGGGCGAAGTGCTGCCACGGATCTTCCTGCGTCGCCTTGAGCGAGAGCGAGACGCGCTCCCGGTCCATGTCGACGTCGAGAACCTCGACGGTGACCTCGTCACCGACGGTGACGACCTCACCCGGGTGATCGATGTGCTTCCAGGACAGCTCCGAGACGTGCACGAGTCCGTCGACACCACCGAGGTCGACGAAGGCACCGAAGTTGACGATCGAGGAGACGACGCCCGGACGGACCTGACCCTTCTGGAGGGTCTGGAGGAAGTCGTGGCGGACCTCGGACTGGGTCTGCTCGAGCCAGGCGCGGCGCGAGAGGACGACGTTGTTGCGGTTCTTGTCGAGCTCGATGATCTTCGCCTCGACCTGCTGCCCGATGTAGGGGGCGAGGTCGCGGACGCGACGCATCTCGACGAGCGAGGCGGGGAGGAAGCCGCGGAGGCCGATGTCGACGATCAGGCCGCCCTTGACAACCTCGATGACGGTGCCGGTGACGACCCCGTCCTCTTCCTTGATCTTCTCGATGTCGCCCCAGGCGCGCTCGTACTGCGCACGCTTCTTCGACAGCATGAGACGGCCCTCTTTGTCCTCCTTCTGGAGAACGAGTGCCTCGATGGGGTCCCCGACCTCGACGACTTCGCCGGGATCGACATCGTGCTTGATGGAGAGTTCACGCGAAAGGACGACGCCTTCCGTCTTGTATCCGATGTCGACGAGGACCTCGTCGCGATCGACCTTGACGACGGTGCCTTCGACGATGTCGCCATCGTTGAAGTACTTGATCGTCTCGTCGACGGCGGCGAGGAAGTCCTCAGCGGTTCCGATGTCATTGACAGCGACCTGCTTCGGCTGCACCGATTCCGGCGTGGTGGTGGTCATATAGGTAGGGACTCCGATGGAATTGTGTCCCGGATCCGATACCCTTGATCTGCTGTGACACAGCCTGTGGGGAATCGCATCCGGTCTCGATTACGATTATGGACTTGTATGCATACGCACATACGGTTGTCAATACTAGCATCATTCAGGGCGTGAATGCACCCTCGGAATCCGAGGTGATCTGCCCGTTCGACCGCGGAGGACTCATGAGCGACGGAAGCTATTCGACAGAGGTCATCAGCGGCGGGTACCTGCCCATCGACGAAGAGGCGTCAGTGCGCGCCAATCGCAGCTATTGGGACAACTCCGCCGAGGACTACCTCGCCGAGCACGGCAGCTTCCTCGGCGCCTCCGATTTCATCTGGTGTCCCGAGGGAATTCACGAATCCGACGTCCATCTCCTCGGTGACGTCGCCCGCCGCCAGATCCTCGAGGTCGGGTGCGGGGCCGGCCAGTGCTCCCGCTGGCTCGCCGAGGAGGGGGCGATCGCCACCGGCATCGACGTCTCCGCGGGCATGCTCGAGCAGGCCTCGCGCCTGCAGCGGGAGAATCCGCTGAGCGCCGACGCCACTCCCCCGACGTTCGTCCGCGCCGATGCCCGCCAGCTGCCGTTCGCCTCGAACAGCTTCGACATCGCGTTCTCCGCGTACGGGGCCCTCCCCTTCGTCAAGGACGCCGAGGTGGTCCTCGCCGAGGTGGCCCGCGTCGTCCGTCCCGGCGGGAAGTGGGTGTTCTCGACGACGCATCCGATGCGCTGGATGTTCCCCGACGTGCCCGGGGAGAACGGGCTGACCGTCGAGTACTCGTACTTCGACCGGACCCCGTACGTCGAGATCGCCGCCGACGGTCAGCCCGTCTACGCCGAGCACCACCGGACGATGGGCGACTGGGTGAGCCTCCTCGTGGCCGCCGGCTTCCGGATCGACGCGGTCACCGAACCCGAGTGGCCCGACTCCAACGAGACGGCGTGGGGCGGCTGGTCGCCCCTGCGCGGTGCTCTCATGCCCGGCACCGTGATCTTCTCGACAACCCTGCCCGAGGCCTGACCTCTGCCCGAGGTTTGAATTCTGCCCGGGGCCTGACCCGTGCCCCTACTACGCGACTGCCGGGCCGCCGGACCGCCTCGGCGCGAACTTCCGTCGATCACGCGGCAGCTGCCCCTCGATCAAGGGGCAGCGCGGATAGCGGGTCGTGCACGGGCCGCTATCCGTGCTCCGGCTTGATCGAGAGCGCGCCAACGCGATTTCCGCGCTGCCGCGAGATCGAGAGCGGGGCGGCCGCGAACCTCGGTCGAGGACCTCGTCAGTCGAGGACGGAGAAACGGTCTCCGAGCGCGGTTCTGCCCGTCAGCGCCAGGAGCACGCGCTCTCCGTCGCCTCCGAGGGCAGCCAGTCGGGCTGCGATACCGAGCGATTCGACCAAGGGACCGTCCGGCGCCGAGGCGGTGATTGCGGCAGCCGCGGCAATGTCGAGACGTGCACGGTGAGTTCGAACGTCCGCGTCGGCAGATAGGCACTGAGCAGCATCGGGCCGGCGGCGGTCGTCATGACGCGGTCCTCAGCCGACTGAACGAGCGGGATGACCCGGTCGGCGATCGCGCTCAGCGCACGCCCGGGGTCGCTGCCGAGGGCCTCACCGGCGGCGACGCCCCGCTCGAACACGGCGCCCGGATCGGTGCTCGTCTGCGTGGCGACGAAGGCGAAGTAGGCCTCCGGGCTCTCGAGCGCCACCTCGTCGGCGGGAGCGACCAGGTAGGCCTCAACGGTGAGCAGTGACCTGCTCGTGTGACCGACGAGGGCACGGAGACTCCAGTCGCCCAGGCCGGGTCCGTCCCATGCGCGCGGGTCGATGCGGTCGACGAGGGACTCGACCCAGCAGGCCGCCTCGGCGAAGTTCTCGGTCAATCGCCCGTCCATGTCGACAGTCTAGCCAGGTTCGGACCACCACCTCGGCGCACGATCCTGCTCGTGCCCACGCCACACCGCCCTCAGTGGGCGGCGGCATGCCAGACTCAGTGGGCGGCGGCGTGCCAGGAGGCGCCGGTGCCGACGTTGACGTCGAGCGGGACGTCGAGTTCGTACGCCGATCCCATCTCCTCGGTGACGATGGCCTTGACCTCGTCGGCCTCCTCGGGGTGGAGGTCGACGATGATCTCGTCGTGGACCTGGAGGAGCATCCGGGATCGGAAGCCCTCGAGGCGGTCGGCGACCTTGAGCATGGCGATCTTCATGATGTCGGCCGCCGAGCCCTGGATCGGGGCGTTGAGCGCCGCGCGCTCGGCCATCTCCCGCAGCTGCCGGCGGTCGCTGTGGAGTGCCGGCAGATAGCGCCGGCGGCCCATGATCGTCTCGGTGAAGCCGTTGTCCCTGGCCTGCTCGACGATCTCGTCGAGGTAGTCCTTGACGGCGCCGAAGCGCTCGAAGTACTGGTCCATGAGACCGCGGGCCTCATCGACGCCGATCGCCAGCTGCTTCGACAGTCCGAATGCGGAGAGTCCGTAGACGAGGCCGTACGACATCGCCTTGACCTTCGAGCGCATCGTCGCATCGACCTCGTCGATGCCGACGGAGAAGACCTTCGAGCCGACGTAGGAGTGGAGGTCCTCGCCGTCCTTGAACGCCTGGATGAGCGCGGCGTCCCCGGACAGATGCGCCATGATGCGCATCTCGATCTGCGAGTAGTCGGCGGTGAGGAGCAGTCCGCCCGGCACGTGCGGGTCGGCGACGAAGACCTCCCGGATGCGCCGGCCCGACTCCGTGCGCACGGGGATGTTCTGCAGGTTCGGGTCGAGCGAGGACAGGCGGCCGGTCGCCGCGACCGTCTGCTGATACGTCGTGTGGATGCGCCCGTCCTCGGCGACGGTCTTGCCGAGGCCGACGACGGTCTGCTTGAGCTTCGTCGCGTCGCGGTGGGCGAGCAGGTGCTGGAGGAACGGGTGCTCGGTCTTGACGAAGAGCTCGGCCAGCGCATCCGCGTCGGTCGTGTATCCCGTCTTCGTCCGCTTCGTCTTCGGCATGTCGAGTTCGTCGAAGAGGACCGTCTGGAGCTGCTTCGGGGAGCCGAGGTTGACCTCGTGGCCGATCGCCTCGTACGCGAGTTCGGCACTTGCCTGCGCCTGCTTCGTGAAGTCCTCGACGAGTTCGGCCAGCCCCGCTTCGTCGATGGCGATGCCGGCGAGCTCCATGCCGGCGAGGACGGGCACGAGCGGCAACTCGATGTCGCGGTAGACCTGGGTCATGTTCGCCTCGTCGATGGCCGTCGCGAGGATCTCGTGGACCTCGAGCAGGGCCGCGGCGTTGGCGCCGTGGGTGCGCGCGGTCGCGTCGGTGTCGAGGTCGAGGGCGAGCTGACCGTCCTTCGCTTCGGCGGGGGCGAGGTCGATGCCGGCGCGCTCGGCGGCGATGTCGCGCAGTTCGTAGCTGCGCTGGTCGGGCACGAGGAGGTACGCGGCCAGGGCCGTGTCCCCGGCGACGTCGGTGAGGTCGATGCCCACCGAGCGCAGGGCCTTGATCTGCACCTTCGAGGAGTGGAAGATGAGCGCGGCCTTCCGCAGGGCGGCCTCAAGGGCGGCCAGGTCGGCGTCGCTCGCCTCTCCCAGGTCGACCACCGAGGCGGTCCCCGGCTGGGCGGAGACCGCGAGGAAGCGCACATCGCCGTGTCCGAGTTCGTACGTCCCGTCGGTGTCGAGCGCGAGGACATCCGCCTCGGCGATGGAGTCGAGGAGGGCGGGCACAGCGACCGTCGCGATCTCGACCTCCCGGGCGGGGGCGGACTCCGCCGCCTCCGGGGTCGCGGCGTCGCCGAAGATCGCCGCCAGGCGCTTGCCGAGGGCCTGGAACTCGAGCTGGTCGAAGAGGCTGCTGAGCTCGGCCGGGTCGCCCTCGCCCCATTTCAGGTCGGCGAAGTCGAGGCCGAGGTCGAGGTCGTCGAGGAGCCGGTTGAGGCGGTAGTTGCGTTCGACCTCGGGGATGTGGTCGCGCAGCTTCTCCCCCACCTTGCCGCCGATCTCGTCGCGTGCTCGAGCACGCCGGGCAGGTCGCCGTGGGCCTTGAGCCATTTCGCGGCGGTCTTGTCCCCGACTCCGGGCACGCCGGGCAGGTTGTCGGCCTTCTCCCCGACGAGCGCGGCCAGGCCCCGGTAGTTGGCGGGGGTGACCCCGTACTTCTCCTCGATCGCCTCGGGCGTCATCCGCACGAGGTCGCTGACCCCGCGCTTGGGATAGAGGATCGTCACGGTGTCGGTCGAGAGCTGGAAGGAGTCCTTGTCCCCGGTCATCACCTCGACCGCGGCGCCGGCCTCGGTGCCCATTGTCGCCATCGTCGCGAGCGCGTCGTCGGCTTCGAAGCCCTCCTTCGTCACGACCCGGATGCCCATGGCGGTGACGATGTCCTTGATGAGGTCGATCTGCGGGTGGAACTCCGGCGGGGTCTTCGCCCGCCCCGCCTTGTACTCCGGGTACTCCTCGAGGCGGAACGTCTCCCGGCCGAGGTCGAAGGCGACGGCGACGTGGCTCGGCGATTCGTCGCGGAGGACGTTGATGAGCATCGAGATGAACCCGAAGATCGCGTTCGTCGTCTGGCCGGTGCTCGTGGAGAAGTTCTCCGCCGGGAGGGCGTGGAAGGCGCGGTAGGCCAGCGAGTGACCGTCGATGAGCAGGAGGGATTCGTTAGCGTGACTCACATGCCTTAGCCTAGCGTTCATCACGGACATGAGAAGGAGATCGATGGTGGTTCCGCACGTATCGCTGACAGCAGAGACGACCGAGGACGAGGCTAAGGGTCTGCTCGACCAGCTCAACGCCCAGGGCGCCGGGGGTGGGCTCGCCGACCGGATGGGCATCGCGTTCACCGGCATCGGCTTCGACTGGATGAGCGCGACCGTGCCGGTCGCAGGCAACACGCAGCCGATGGGCCTCTTCCACGGCGGCGGTCACGTCGTCCTCGCGGAATCGCTCGCCTCGATGCATGCGTTCCTCACCAGCGGCGGGAAGAACGTCGTCGGCGTCGACCTCAATGCCACCCATCTGCGGGCGATGCGCGGAGAGCTCGTCACCGGGCGCGCCGAGGTGCTCCACCGCGGCCGCACGCTCATGTCCCACGAGGTGAGGATGACCGACGAGGAGGGTCGGCTGCTCTCGATCGTGCGGATCACGAACATGATCCTCGCCTCGAAGGCGCAGTAGGCCGCCCGGCGGTCGGGTCGTTGGGTGGGCACCGCTCACCGGGTGGGCAATGCTTGCCGGATGGGCAGCGCTCACCGTGATGCGCCGAGGCGGTCGACCGCCTCGGCGCGGTGATCGTTTCCGCACGCACGACGCCCCGGTCGCGGTTCTCTCCGCGTCCGGGGCCGAGTCGTCTCAACGTGAGCCGGGGTCGGCGCCGATCAGCCGGCAACCGCCCGATGGGAAGGTGTCAGTCCTTCTTCGCGCCGATCTGCTTGAGGACGGTTTCGGCGACTTCGCGCATCGTCAGACGGCGGTCCATCGAGGTCTTCTGGATCCAGCGGAAGGCCTCGGGTTCGCTCAGACCCATCGAGGTCTGGAGGAGGCTCTTCGCGCGCTCGACGAGCTTGCGGGTCTCGAAGCGCTCGGTGAGGTCGGAGATCTCGGATTCGAGCGAGCTGATCTCCGCGTGGCGCGACAGCGCGATCTCGAGCGCCGGGATGAGGTCGGCCGAGGTGAAGGGCTTGACGACGTAGGCCATCGCTCCGGCGTCGCGGGCGCGCTCGACGAGTTCCTTCTGCGAGAACGCGGTGAGGAGGACGACGGGGGCGATGCGGGCCTTGGCGATGCGCTCGGCCGCGGCGATGCCGTCGAGGATCGGCATCTTGATGTCCATGACGACGAGGTCGGGACGCAGCTCTTCGGCCAGCCGGATCGCGGATTCGCCGTCCGCGGCTTCACCGACGACGTCGTAGCCGACTTCGCGGAGCATTTCGACGATGTCGAGACGGATCACGGCCTCGTCTTCGGCCACGACGACGCGGCGGACGGGCACGGATTCATCTGCGGTGGGTTGTTCGCTGTTGGAAAGCACGGCACCAGTCTAGACCAGGCATGCCTGCGCATCAGCCGTTTCCCCTGTGAGGACAGCCACCCATGGGGCAAGGCGATTGGGCGATGCCGCGTGCCCTGCCGTAGAGTTGTCGATGTCGGGAACGGTGTTCTCGACGAGCCGGATTGGCGGAATCGGTAGACGCGGCGCACTCAAAATGCGTTGTCGAAAGACGTGTGGGTTCGAGTCCCACATCCGGTACCACGGCGACGTGTCCCTGCATCGCGCCTGCGATATCGCGGCACGTTCAGCACTTTCGGGTCGGCACAGACGCCACTCTCGGCACGACTCAGCAGCAGTGCATCCGTACGCTTGCGGAGCTTCGTGCAATTGACACCAGTGGCCTCCGCAGACTCGTGATTTCGCGCCAAGCTCATGGCGACCCCTGGGATTCTGCGCCAGGTAGATGACGGCCCCTGAGGTTCTGCGCCAGGGTCATGGCGAAATCGCACTCATTTTCGCCATGGGCGTGGCGCACAATCGCCGCCGAGGTGGCGCACACGCGATTCATGCAGTGAGTCGGGGACCGCAGAGAGAGCGCGAGACCAACGAGGTGCGCCGGGGGTGCGAGGATTTCAGAAAACTTGACAACGAGCACTTGCCGGAAGCCAGGAGTCCCTGAGTTCAAGCGGCGAACAGGGCCTCGAGCGATGAGAGCGGGTGACGGGAGTCGAACCCGCCTCTAGACCTTGGGAAGGTCTCATTCTACCGATGAACTACACCCGCGAAGTGGAACATCTCCCAATGTAGCCGATGTCAGGCGACTATGCGCAGTCGACGCGCGAATCGAGACACCGATCTGCGGTGAGGCGCGTGTCGCGGACGTGCAGAACGCACGCGACCGTCCGGCCCGGAGGCCGGACGGTCGATGGTGCTCACTCAAGCGGACGCCCCCGTTCAGGGGCGGGCGCAGCAGGAGATCTCAGTCCCGCGAGATCTCAGACGCGCGAGCTCTCAGTCCGCGCCCCGGCAGCGGATCCAGCAGCACCCGCAGTTCCGGAGTCGGCGACGGACTTCTGCGCATCGCCGACGACGTTCGAGCCACCGGCTACCGGAGCAACCGCACCCGTGGCGCCGTCCGCACCCGAGACACCGTCCGCGCTGGCACCGTCAGCGACGTCCTCGGTCACCGGCACATAGCCGTCGATGCGCTTCGCGTCGTACCGGGTGACGTCGAGGATGCCGTGGCGCTTCGCGACGATCGCCGGGATGAGCGCCTGACCGGAGACGTTGAGCGCGGTACGGCCCATGTCGACGATCGGTTCGATCGCGAGCAGCAGTCCCACACCCTCGAGCGGCAGGCCGATCGTCGACAGCGTGAGGGTGAGCATGACCGTGGCACCCGTCGTCCCGGCGGTCGCGGCCGACCCGATGACGGAGACGAAGATGATGAGCAGGTACTGGATGGGTCCGAGCTCGATGCCGAAGAACTGGGCGACGAACACCGCGGCGATCGCCGGGTAGATGGCCGCGCAGCCGTCCATCTTCGTCGTCGACCCGAACGGCACGGCGAAGGCCGCGTACCCCTGCGGGACGCCGAAGTTGTCGGTCGCGACCTTCTGCGTCACCGGCATCGTCCCGATCGAGGAACGGGAGACGAAGCCCATCTGCGTCGCCGGCCACACACCGGAGAAGTACTGGCGCACGGAGAGTCCGTTGACGCGGGCGAGCAGCGGGTAGACGACGAAGAAGACGATCGCGAGTCCGATGTAGACGGCGACGACGAACCACAGCAGGGATCCCATCGTCGACCAGCCGTACGAGTTCACGGCGTTGCCGATGAGGCCGAGCGTGCCGATCGGGGCGATCCGCACGATCCACCACACGACCTTCTGGACGACGGCGAGGGCCGCCTCGGCGAATTCGAGGAACGGCTCGGCCGCCTTGCCCACCTTGACCGCGGCGATGCCGAGCGCACCGGAGACGATGATGAGCTGGAGGACGTTGAAGTTGACCTCCGAGGCCAGCGCGCCCGTGTCATCAGGTGCCGTCGCGACCTCGAGGCCGAGGAAGTTCACCGGGATGAGCCCGGTGAGGAAGCCGATCCAGCTGCCCTCGCTCGACGGCGCCCCGCCCTGCAGGGACGCGGCGTCCGCGTGCGCGCCGGGCTGCATGACGACGCCGATGATGAGTCCGATGATGACGGCGATGAGCGCGGTGAGCGCGAACCACAGCAGCGTCGACACGGCGAGCTTCGCGGCATTGGTCACCTTGCGCAGGTTGCCGATGCTCGCGATGATCGCGGTGATGATGAGCGGCACGACGGCCGCCTTGAGCAGGGTGACGTACGAGGACCCGATGGTCTCGAGCGTCGTCCCCAGCCAGTTGTCCTGCGTCTCGCTCACAGGTCCCCACGAACGGGCGACGAGCCCGAGGACGACACCGGCGATCAGCGCGATCGTCACCTGCACCCCGAACGACTTCGACCAAGCCGGCAGTCTCATATGGTTCCTTTCGACGGTGGCACGGGCACAGCGGCGCCCGTGGAAAACTCAACTCACTGCACAACTGTTGAGCAATCCGTCGAATTCCGCAAACCGGAGTGACATGGATCGCAACTTCGCCGAGGCGGCCAACCATCCCGTACGACTGGATCCCCGCCGAGGTGGTCGACCAGAAGAGCAGTGGCCGGCCGTCCCGGACGACGGCACACAGAAGGGCCCGACCGGAGAGGTTCTCCGGTCGGGCCCTCACTGCTGCCGGACACGAGCCTCACGCGCACAGCGCGAGCGCTCAGTTCACGCGCTCAGTCCAGACGCTCAGCCCTCCGCGGACTGCACGATCGGGATGTCGCGGGTGATCGGCGCCTCGGACACGACGCCGTACCCGGCGAGGGGATCCTCGTCGCTGTCGCTCGAGTCCTGGTACGCCGCGGCCACGCCCTTCGCGGCATCGCCCATCGTGTGGATGCGCAGGGCGTTCGTCGACCCGGGGATGCCGGGAGGCGATCCGGCGACGAGGATCGACTGGTCGCCTTCGCGGGCGGTGCCGTCGGCGAGCAGCACCGCGTCGACCTGCCGGGCCATCTGGTCGGTGTGGCGGACGGTCTTGACGAGGTAGGGCCGCACGCCCCACGTCAGCGCGAGCTGGTGACGGACCTGCGGATCGGGGGTGAAGCCGAGGATCGGCCACCGCGGACGCAGCCGCGACATCCGGCGCACGGAGTCACCGGTCTGCGAGAACGTGCAGAGCAGATCGATGTCGAGCTGCTGAGCGATCTGCACGGCGGCGGCCGTGACGGCGCCGCCCTTCGTGTGCGGGACGGTGCCGAGCGGACGGATCCGATCGAGCCCGTGCTCCTCCGTCGAGGAGATGATCCGGCTCATCGTGCGGATCGCCTCGACCCAGTGGGCACCGACCGAGGTCTCCCCCGAGAGCATGAGCGCATCGGCGCCGTCGAGGACCGCGTTCGCGCAGTCGCTCGCCTCGGCGCGGGTGGGCCGTGAGGCCTCGATCATCGTCTCAAGCATCTGCGTGGCGACGATGACGGGCTTGGCCTGCTGGCGCGCGATCTCCACGGCGCGCTTCTGCACGATCGGCACCTGTTCGAGCGGCAGTTCGACGCCGAGGTCGCCGCGGGCGACCATGATCCCGTCGAAGGCGTCGATGACGGCGTCGAGCTCCTCGACGGCCTGCGGCTTCTCGAGCTTGGCGATGACGGGGGCGCGCACGCCGACCTCGTCCATCACGGCGTGGACGTCGTCGATGTCGGCGGGGCTGCGGACGAAGGAGAGGGCAACCCAGTCGAACCCGAGGCCCAGACCCCATTTGAGGTCGTCGATGTCCTTCTCCGACAGCGCCGGCACGGACACGGGCACACCGGGCAGGTTGATGCCCTTGTGGTTGGAGATCGGACCGCCGATCTCGACCTCGGTGACGACGTCGGTCTCGGTAACCTCGGTGGCCCGCAGGCGCAGGCGGCCGTCGTCGATGAGCAGCGGGTCGCCGACGGACACGTCGTTCGGCAGCGTCTTGAGCGTCGTGCTCACGATCTCCGCGGTGCCGGGCACGTCGCGGCTCGTAATCGTGAAGGTCGCCCCGTCCTCGAGGTACTCCTTGCCGTTGGCGAAGGTGCCGACTCGGATCTTCGGACCCTGGAGGTCGAGGAGGACGGCGACGGCGCGGCCGGTGTCGAGAGCGGCCTGGCGGACCCAGGCGAACTTCTCCTCATGCTCTTCCCGCAGCCCGTGGCTGAGATTGAATCGGGCGACGTCGACGCCCTCATCGACGAGTGTGCGGATGTCTTCGTAGGAATTCTGATTCGGACCCAGTGTTGCGACTATCTTTGCTCGCCTCATGCACTCCACCCTACCTGCACCTCAGGAGTCACATCGACCCTTCTCCGGCAGGAGATCCCTGCCGGAGAGCCGATGCACGCCCTTGTGCGTATTCTCAAATAGTGACACAGATCATTTTACACTGTGAATCCGGTGTCGCGCGGCCGGACCGGTGCCGGAAGCCGCGTCGACCCCGTGAGGTACGTGTCGACCTCGGCGGCGACCGCCCGTCCCTCGGCGATCGCCCAGACGATGAGCGACTGCCCGCGGCCGGCGTCACCGGCGACGTAGACGCCCGGCTGTGACGACGCGTAGCTGTCGTCGCGGACGAACGCTCCGGTGTCGGCGACGTCGAGGCCGAGCGCCTCGGACTCCGGTCCGGAGAACCCGAGCGCGAGCAGGACGAGGTCCGCGTCGAGGACGTGCTCGGTGCCCGGGGTCGGGATCCGCTTCCCGTCGACGAACTGCGTCTCGGAGACCTCGATGCCGGCGACCTCGCCTTCGCCGTTGCCGGCGAAGCCCGTCGTCGACGCCAGGTACTGCCGGGTGCCGCCCTCCTCGTGGGAGGTCTGGACCTCGAAGATCCGCGGCACCGTCGGCCACGGGTCGCGTTCGCTGCGCGAGGCCGGGGGCTTCGCGCCGATCGCGAGCGTCGTCACCGAGGCGGCCTCCTGGCGCAGCGCTGTGCCGAGGCAGTCGGCGCCCGTGTCGCCGCCGCCGATGATGATGACGTTCTTGCCCTTGGCGCTGATCGGCGTGGGATCCCGCCGGCCTGAGCCTTGTTGCTCGGGACGAGGAAGTCCATCGCGAATTCGACGCCGTCGAGCTCGCGCCCGGCCACCGGCATGTCCCGGGGCACGGTCGCCCCGGTGCAGACGATGACGGCGTCGAAGCGCGACTGGAGCTGCTCGAGGGTGATGTCGACGCCGATCTCGACGTCGGTCTCGAAGCGCGTGCCCTCGGCCCGCATCTGGTGGAGACGCCGATCGATGTGGTGCTTCTCGAGCTTGAAGTCGGGGATGCCGTAGCGCAGCAGCCCGCCGAGGCGGTCGTCGCGTTCGTAGACGACAACGGTGTGCCCGGCGCGGGTGAGCTGCTGGGCCGCGGCGAGTCCGGCCGGACCCGACCCGACGACGGCGACGGTGTGCCCGGTGATGCGGTCGGGGATCTGCGGCTGGATGAGACCGGCGGCGAAGCCCTCGTCGACGATCGTCACCTCGACCTGCTTGATCGTCACGGCCGGCTGGTTGATGCTGAGCACGCACGCGTTCTCACAGGGCGCCGGGCACGCCCGACCGGTGAATTCCGGGAAGTTGTTCGTCGCGTGGAGGAGGTCGACGGCCCGCGGCAGCTCGCCGCGGTACATCGCATCGTTGAACTCCGGGATGAGGTTGCCGAGCGGGCAGCCCTGGTGGCAGAACGGAACGCCGCAGTCCATGCAGCGCGACGCCTGGCGCCGCAGCTGCTCGGGGTCGCCGGCCTCGTAGACCTCGCGGTAGTCGAGCAGGCGGATGGGAACCGGGCGGCGCTGCGGCAGCTCGCGTTCGGTGACGGTGAGGAATCCGTGCGGATCAGCCATTGGTGACCTCCAGAATCTTGCGCCAGGCGGCGTCCGAGTCCGCTGGCGTGCCCTCGGCGGCCATCTCGGACTGGATGTCTCGCACCGCCTGGTAGGCGACGGGAATGATCTTCGTGAAGCGGGAGAGGACGTCCTCGCCGCGGCGCAGGCCGTCGAGCAGCTGGGCGGCCAGCGGCGAGTCCGTCCATTCGACGTGCTCGCCGAGCAGCCGCTCGAGGACCTCCATGTCATCGACGCCGACCCCGGTGAAGCGGAAGACGCCGGCGGCGCGCTCGTCCGGGTTGAGCCGGGCCGGGTTGAAGTCGAGGACGTAGGCGGTGCCGCCGGACATGCCGGCCGCGAAGTTGCGTCCCGTGCCGCCGAGGATGACGGCGACCCCACCGGTCATGTACTCCAGGCCGTGGTCGCCGATGCCCTCGACGACCGCCTCGGCGCCGGAGTTGCGCACCATGAAGCGCTCCCCCACCTGACCGGAGATGAAGAGCTTGCCGCTGGTCGCGCCGTAGCCGATGACGTTGCCGGCGATGACGTTGTGCTCGGGGCGGGTCGGGTTCTCCGGGGCCGGGTGGACGGCCACGGTGCCCCCGGACAGTCCCTTGCCGACGTAGTCGTTGGCGTCGCCGGTGAGGTCGATGCTCACCCCGACCGGCAGGTACGCGCCGAGCGACTGCCCGGCGGTGCCGTGGAGTTCGAGGCGGATCGTGTCCTCGGGCAGGCCGCGGTCGGCGTAGGCCCGGGTGACGTGATGGCCGAGCAGGGTGCCGACGCTGCGGTCGGTGTTGACGACCGTCGAGGAGATCGTCACCGGCGACTTCGTCTCGATCGCCTCCCGAACCTGGTCGAGCAGCTGCGGGTCGAGCTCCCCGTGGAAGTCGCGGAACACCTGACCGGCGCATTTGCGGGCCACCGAGGTGTCCCCGGAGAGGTTGCCCGGGACCGTGAGGATCGTCGAGAGGTCGAGGTCGAGACCGGACTCCCGGGCCCGGTCCTCGTCGACGCGCAGGCGCTCGACGGCGCCGATCGCCTCGTCGAGGGTGCGGAAGCCCAGCTGCGCGAGGTACCCGCGGACCTCCTCGGCGATGAACGTGAAGAAGTTGACGACATGGTCGGCCTGGCCCGTGTAGCGCGAGCGCAGCAGCGGGTTCTGCGTGGCCACGCCCACCGGGCACGTGTCCTTGTGGCACACGCGCATCATGATGCAGCCGGAGACGACGAGCGCGGTCGTCGCGAACCCGAACTCCTCGGCCCCGAGGAGGGCGGCGATGATGACGTCGCGGCCGGTCTTGAGCTGACCGTCGACCTGGACGCTCACCTTCTCCCGCAGGCCGTTGAGGATGAGCGTCTGCTGCGCCTCGGCGAGTCCGAGCTCCCACGGGGTGCCCGCGTGCTTGAGCGAGTTGAGCGGGCTCGCGCCCGTGCCACCGTCGTGACCGGAGATGAGGACGACGTCGGCTCCGGCCTTCGCGACTCCCGCCGCGACCGTGCCGACCCCGACCGCGGAGACGAGCTTGACGTGGACCCGGGCCCGGGCATTGGCCCGGCCGAGGTCGTAGATGAGCTGCGCGAGGTCCTCGATCGAGTAGATGTCGTGGTGCGGCGGCGGGGAGATGAGCCCGACGCCGGGGGTCGCATGCCGGGTCTTCGCGATCCACGGGTAGACCTTCTCCCCGGGCAGCTGACCGCCCTCCCCGGGCTTGGCGCCCTGCGCCATCTTGATCTGCAGGTCGTCGGCCTCGGTGAGGTAGTGGCTGGTCACCCCGAAGCGGCCCGAGGCGATCTGCTTGATCGCCGACCGGCGCTCGGGGTCGAGGAGCCGGTCGACGTCCTCGCCGCCCTCCCCCGTGTTCGACTTCCCGCCGATCCGGTTCATCGCGATCGCGAGCGTCTCGTGGGCCTCCTTCGAGATCGACCCGTAGCTCATCGCGCCGGTGGAGAAGCGCTTCATGATCGCCTCGGCGGGTTCGACCTCGGCGATGTCGATGGGGCCCTCGGCCCCGGGCACGAGGTCGAGGAGGCCGCGCAGGGTCATCAGCTCACGCGACTGGTCGTCGACGGCGCGCGTGTACTCCTGGAAGATGTCGTAGCGCTTCGACGCCGTCGAGTGCTGGAGCTTGAAGATCGTCTCCGGGTTGAACAGGTGGCCCGGCCCCTCCCGGCGCCACTGGTACTCCCCGCCGACCTTGAGGGGCCGATGAGAGGGGCGCGGATGGTCGTCGCGGTGGGCATCGGCGTGGCGCGCGGTGTTCTCCGCGGCGATCTCGCGCATCCCCTTGCCGCCGAGCTGGTGCGGTGTCGACGTGAAGTGCCGGTCGATGAGGTCATCGGAGAGACCGACGGCCTCGAACGTCTGCGCCCCGTGGTAGGACTGCACGGTCGAGATGCCCATCTTCGACATGATCTTGAGCAGGCCCTTGTTGAGCGCGCCGAGGACGTTGGCCACGGCCGCGGATTCGCTCACCCCGGTCACCCGGTCGGAGCGGACGAGGGCTTCGGCGGTCTCCATGAGCAGGTAGGGGTTGACCGCCGAGGCGCCGAAGGACACGAGCGTCGCGGCATGGTGGACCTCGCGGACGTCCCCGGCCTCGACGACGATGCTCACCCGCGTCCGGGACCTCTCCCGCACGAGGTGGTGATGGAGCGCCGAGGTGAGCAGCAGCGACGGGATCGGCGCGAGGTCGGCCGTGGAGTCGCGGTCGGAGAGGATGATGAACACCGCGCCGGCGTCGACGGCGGCGCTCGCCTCGGCGCACAGTGCCTCGATCCGCGCCTCCATCGCGTCGGGTCCGGCGTTGACCGAGTAGAGACCCGAGAGCGTGACGGTGGGACGCGGATTGTCGACGCCGAGGTGGTGGCCCTTGACGTGGCCGATCGCCGCGAGCTCGTCGTTGTCGATGACCGGGCGCGAGAGCATGATGTGCGCGGAGTCGGGGCGGCTGTGCTCGAGGAGGTTGCCCTCCCGACCGAGTCCCGCGGCCATGCTCGTGACGATGTGCTCGCGGATGGAGTCGAGCGGCGGGTTCGTCACCTGCGCGAAGTTCTGGTGGAAGTAGTCGAAGAGCAGCCGCGGGCGCGTCGAGAGGCCCGCGATCGCGGTGTCGGTGCCCATCGCCCCGAGCGGTTCGGCCCCGGTCTCGGCCATCGGGGTGATCAGCAGCCGCAGCTCCTCCTCGGTGTAGCCGAAGGTCCGCTGGCGCCGGCGCACCGAGGCCTGCGGGTGGAGG
The DNA here is from genome assembly GCF_057364785.1 of Brevibacterium sp. LAARM2_SD2. NCBI lineage: Bacteria > Bacillati > Actinomycetota > Actinomycetes > Micrococcales > Brevibacteriaceae > Brevibacterium > Brevibacterium sp. LAARM2_SD2. Next base: position 227,163 of record NZ_JBNFOM010000002.1, read on the forward strand.
ACGTGGACGCGGGTGGGCAGGTCCTCGAGGCGCTTCGAGGAGTCGGCGACCCACTCGGCGTAGGGGTGCTGGGTGGCGAGCTGGTTCTTGATCTCCGTGTCGGAGATGATCCGCTCGGACTCCGTGTCGACGAGGAACATGCGGCCGGGGGTGAGCCGGCCGCGGCCGACGATGTCGGCCTCGGGCAGGTCGACGACGCCGATCTCACTGGCGAGGACGACGGTGTCGGAGGTCATGACGTAGCGGGCCGGTCGCAGACCGTTGCGGTCGAGCACGGCACCGGCGAGCTTGCCGTCGGTGAAGCCGACGCACGCGGGACCGTCCCACGGCTCCATGAGCAGCGAGTGGTACTCGTAGAAGGCCTTGCGCGACTCCCCCATGCCCGGGTTGTTCTCCCAGGCCTCGGGGATCATCATGAGCATCGCCTGCGGCAGGGACCGCCCCGAGGCGACCATGAGCTCGAGGACGGCGTTGAAGGACGCGGAGTCCGAGGCGCCCGGGGGCACGATCGGGAAGAGGCGCTCGAGGCTCGAGTCGGTCTCGGGCACCGGGGAGGCCAGCAGGTCGGAGGCGAGGTGCGCCTCCCGGGCCCGCATCCAGTTGCGGTTGCCGCGCACGGTGTTGATCTCCCCGTTGTGGGCGATCGTGCCGAACGGCTGGGCGAGCTGCCACGACGGGAACGTGTTCGTCGAGAACCGCGAGTGGACGAGCGCGATGCGCGAGGTCACCCGGTCGTCGTTGAGCTCCGTGTAGTACGGGGCGAGCTGGCCGGTCGCGAGCATGCCCTTGTACGTGATCGTCGCCGGCGACAGCGACGGGAAGTAGATGCCCTCCCGGTCGAGGCGCTTGCGCACGATGTAGGACCGGCGGCGCAGGTCGTCGGCGTCCCGGGCCGGGTAGCGGGCGTCGAACCCGAAGAAGACGTGGCGCATGTGCGGCTGCGTCGAGCGCGCGATCTCCCCGAGCACGCTCTCGTCGCGGGGGACGTCGCGGATGGCGAGGACGCTCAGGCCCTCTTCGGCGGCGATCCGGCGGACGAGCGCCTCCTCGTCGGCGAGCGGCTCCTCCCCGGCGGTCGGGAACTCCCCGGCGGGGATCGGCGACTCGGTCGAGGTCAGGCCGGTGAGGTCGGTGCGGTAGTCCTGGGAGAAGAATCCGATGCCCACGGCGTACTCGCCGGGCGCGGGCAGGTCGATGTCCTGCTCTTCACGGACCACCTCGGCGAAGTAGTCGTGCGGGATCTGCAGGGTGAGGCCGGCGCCGTCGCCGGTGCCCTCGTCGGAGCCGATGCCGCCGCGGTGCTCGAGCTTGCGCAACGCCCTCAGCGCCTGTTCGACGACCTCGTGGTCGGCGGCGCCGCGGTAGCGGACGATGAGAGCGAGACCGCACGCATCGTGTTCGAGCGCGGGGTCGTAGAGTCCGGTGCGCTGCGGCGGGAGTTGTGGGGTCGATGAGGTTTCACGGGACATCGGCTGCCTTCACGGGGTCTAGTCATTCTCCAGCAGACGACGCTGTCTCGAACTGGCTTCGGCATGCCCTGGGGAGATCGTCCTGCGGGCACAGGTGTGACGTGGTTCTCACGGTCGGATTACCAACTTACACCCCGTGAGGGCTCAACGTGAAAACGAGAAAGGACCGAAAGGTGAACCTCAACGTCTCAATTGCCGGACTTTTCGTCCTCTCCTCCGCGGTTCCGCGACCGCACATCGGGGATGATCGAGATCGCCGAGGTGACCGCTCCGAAGAACCCGAACCCGGGCTTCTCGTCGTCCCTGCCCCGCGGCTTCCGCCGCGCACCGGCCCGGTCGGCCGCCGTGTCATCGGCGGTCGCGGTGTCCTGCGCGGGAGCCTGGCCTTGCGCGGCTGAGCGGGTCGACGCGGCGCCTCCGCCGCCGGGCGTGCCGTCGTGGTCGGCCCCGTCGTCCTCGTGTCGGCCGTGCTTGGCCAGGGCGCGGGCGCCGGGCACGTAGATCGTCGACTCGGGCTCCTTGTGGCGTGAGCGGGAGACGAGGAACCAGATGAGTCCGACGGCGAAGACGAGGATCGATGTCCAGATGTTGAGCCGCAGGCCGAGGACGAGTTCGGCGTCGTCGATGCGCAGCGCCTCGATCCACACGCGTCCGAGCGTGTAGTAGCAGATGTAGAGCGCGAAGACCTGGCCGTGGCCGAGGCGGAATTTCCGCGCGGCGACGATGAGGATGAGGCAGCCGGCGAGGTTCCACAGGGATTCGTAGAGGAACGTCGGCTGGAAGAGCGTGTCGGCCGGCAGCGCGGGATCCGGCCAGTTCGGGTTGAGCTGCCCGTCGATGAACTTGTCGATGCGCAGACCCCACGGCAGGGTCGTCGGGGCGCCGAAGAGCTCCTGGTTGAACCAGTTGCCCCACCGGCCGACGGCCTGGGCGAGGATGAGCCCGGGGGCGGCGGCGTCGAGGAACGGGAGGATCCGGATCCCCTGATAGCGGGCGACGAGCCACGCCGCGAGCATGCCGAGCGCCACGGCGCCCCAGATGCCGAGGCCGCCGTTCCAGATCTTGAACGCATCGAGCGGGTTGCCGTTGGGCCCGAAGTACGGGTCAGGGGTGGAGAAGACGTGGTAGAGGCGTCCGCCGATGATGCCCGCGGGCACGGCGATGATCGCGATGTTCCACAGGTCGTCCTCGTGTCCGCCCATCGCCCGCCAGCGCCGCGAGGTCAGCCACAGGGCGAGCAGGATGCCGGCGAGGATGCACAGCGCGTACGCGTGGATCGTCAGCGGCCCGATGGAGAATCCGCTCCACGTGGGAGACGGAATCGCAGCGGTGATGTCGACGGGGCTCATGCACAGCCTTCCCTGAGTTGCGCGGCGAGATCGGACAGGGCGGCCACGCCGCCGTCGTCGAGGCTGCGGACGAGAGCGGAGCCGACGATGACGCCGTCGGCGTAGGCGGCGACCTCGGCGGCCTGGTCCCGGGTCGAGACGCCGAGGCCGACGCACGCGTGCGGGGCGCCTGCCTCGCGGAGGCGGGAGACGAGGTCGCGGGCATGGTCGTCGACGGACGTGCGCACCCCGGTCACCCCCATCGTCGAGGCCGCGTAGACGAAGCCGCGGCTGGCGGAGACGATGCGGCTGATGCGCTCGGGGGTCGAGGACGGAGCGGCGAGGAAGATGCGGTCGAGGTCGTACTCGTCGGAGGCGGCCAGCCAGTCGGCGGCTTCGTCGGGGATGAGGTCGGGGGTGATGATCCCGGCCCCGCCGGCGGCGTCGAGGTCGCGGGCGAACGCGTCGACGCCGTACTGGAGGACGAGGTTCCAGTAGCTCATGACCACCGGCGTCCCGCCCGCCTCGGCGACGGCGCTGACGGCCGCGAAGACGTCCTTCGTGCGCACCCCGCCGGCCAGGGCCTGCTCGGCGGCGCGCTGGATGACCGGCCCGTCCATGCCCGGGTCGGAGTACGGGAGGCCGACCTCGACGATGTCGACGCCGGAGTCGACGAGGGCGGTCATCGCCTCGATCGACCCTGCGACGGTGGGGAACCCGACGGGCAGGTAGCCGATGAGGGCGGCGCTGCGTCCGGAGTCCGCGATCGCGTCGAGCGTCGCCCCGGTGCGGGGACCTGCCTGCGTCTCTGTCGTGCCTGTCATACCTGCACGGCTCCTTCGTCGAAGTAGTCGAACCACGTGGCGGCCGTGGTCATGTCCTTGTCGCCGCGGCCCGAGAGGTTGACGAGGAGGACCGCGTCGGGGCCGAGCTGTCGGCCGACCCGCATCGCCCCGGCCAGCGCATGGGCGGATTCGATCGCGGGGATGATGCCCTCGGTGCGGGCGAGCAGCTGCAGGGCCTCCATCGCCTCGTCGTCGACGACGGGTTCGTAGGTGACGCGGCCGGCATCGTGGAGGTACGAGTGCTCGGGTCCCACCGACGGGTAGTCGAGACCTGCCGAGACCGAGTGCGAGGGCCGTGTCTGGCCGTCCTCGTCCTGGAGGATGTAGGTCGCCGACCCGTGGAGGACGCCGGGGCGACCCCCGGAGAAGCGGGCGGCGTGCCGTCCGGAGTCGATGCCCTCTCCCCCGGCCTCGAAGCCGTAGATGCGGACCTCGGGGTCGTCGAGGAACGCCGCGAAGATGCCCATCGCGTTCGATCCGCCGCCGACACAGGCGAGCACGGCGTCGGGCAGGCCGCCGGTGGCCTCGCGCAGCTGGTCGCGGGCTTCGTCGCCGATGACGCGCTGGAACGCGCGGACCATCGCGGGGAACGGGTGGGGACCGGCGACGGTGCCGATGACGTAGTGCGTGCTGCCGACGTTGGCGACCCAGTCGCGCATCGCCTCGTTCATCGCGTCCTTGAGGGTGCGGGTGCCGTTCGTCACGGCGTTGACCTTCGCCCCGAGCAGCCGCATCCGGGCGACGTTGAGCGCCTGGCGCTGCGTGTCCTCCTCGCCCATGTAGACCTCGCACTCCATGTCGAGGAGGGCCGCGGCGGTCGCCGTGGCGACCCCGTGCTGGCCGGCGCCGGTCTCGGCGATGAGCCGGGTCTTGCCCATCCGCTTGGCGAGCAGAGCCTGACCGAGGGCGTTGTTGATCTTGTGGCTGCCCGTGTGGTTGAGATCCTCCCGTTTGAGGAACACGCGGGCCCCGCCGCAGTGGGCGGAGAACCGCTTGGCCTCGGTGAGCAGGCTCGGGCGCCCGATGTAGGACACCTGCAGCTCGTGCAGCTCGGCCCCGAACTCCGGATCGACCTGGGACTTGCGCCAGGTCTCCTCGATCTCATCGAGGGCCGGGATGAGGGCTTCGGGAATGAACCTGCCGCCGAACGCACCGAAATACGGTCCGGTCTCCTGGCTGGTCTCGGTCATGGTGCGTCCTTTGCGGGTCGTGGTGCGTCCGGCACCGAGGCGGCCGGGGCCGTCTCGGGCGCCGTGCGGGTCAGCGGCTGGGGTGGGGCGTCCGGGGTGTCCGGGCGGCGACCGGCGGCGGTGAAGGCGCGACGGCCGCGGCGGGATCGCCGTCGCGGACGAGGGCTTCGCCGACGAGGGCGACGTCGGCGCCGTCGCGCGCGTAGTCCTCGATGTCGGTTACCGAGGCGACCCCCGACTCGGCGACGAGCGTGGCCTCGGCCGGGGCGAGGGCCGCCAGCGGTGCGAATCGTCCCGTGTCGACGCTGAGGTCCTTGAGGTTGCGGGTGTTGACGCCGATGAGGCGGGCGCCGATGTCGATCGCGGTGGCGAGTTCGGCTTCGCTGTGGGTCTCGACGAGCGCGGTCATCCCGAGGGAGGCGGCGAGGTCGTGGAACTCCCGCAGCTGGGCGGGGCTGAGCGCGGCGACGATGAGGAGGACGAGGTCGGCGCCGTGGGCGCGGGCCTCGTGGAACTGGTACTCGTCGACCATGAAGTCCTTGCGGAGGACGGGCAGGTCGACGGCCGCGCGAACCGCGTCGAGGTCGGCGAGGCTGCCGGAGAAGCGCCGGCCCTCGGTGAGCACGCTGATCGCCCGGGCGCCGCCGGCGGCGTAGAGGCCGGCGAGTGTCCCCGGATCGGGGATCGTCGCGAGATCTCCGCGGGAGGGCGAGCGGCGCTTGACCTCGGCGATGACCCCGAAGTCGGCGCTGAGGTCGAAGGGGCGGACGGCCGGTGCGGCCGCTGTCGCGTCGCGGACGGCCGTCAGCGGGACCTCGCGCCGACGGGCGGCGAGGTCCTCGGTCACCCCGGTGACGATGTCGTCGAGGACGGTCATGTGCGCTTCGGCTTGTTTCCCAGTCCGACGGCGCGCAGGATGATGCCGACGATGAGGCCGAGAACGGTGACGCCGCCGCCGATGTAGGTGATCATCGGGGCATGGATCGTGAAGCCCACGCAGCCGATCGAGAGTCCGATGAGCATGATGATGACGCCGGTCCACCCGGCGACGGAGTTGCCGTGACCGGGATCGGCGATCGCAGCGTAGTCGATCGTGGACTTATCGAGATCGGCGGCACCCGAGCGGGCGACTGATTGCGACATGGTGCTCCTTATGCTGACGTGCACGTGATGGGTCTATTGTGTCATGTCCGAGGTGGTGAGTTCGCATCGACGCGACCTGCAGGACAGGGTCGGGGCAGGATCGTCATGTCCGGAATGCTGATTCCGCATCGACGCGAGAGGCGAGACGTGGCAGACGCCACACGCGCACTCAGGAACTCCGGCTGCTTGTCGGACCGTCGTCGTTGCGCGGGGACTCGTCCTCCGCCGCCTGCGCGTCTGAGGGCTGTGCATCCGCGGACTGCGCGTCCGCGGATTCCGCCGCCGCCTCGGCGCCGGCCTCCTCGCGTCCGGTCTCCACTTCGTCGCCGCGGGAGAGCGCATCCCACGTCGCGGCCGAGTCGAATTCGCCGCCGGCGCCTTCGGCGCTGCGGGCGTACCGATTCGACCCCGTCCAGGTCCGCGAGGCGTAGGCGACCCAGCCGATGACGATGACGCCGACGACGGCGGCGAGCAGCGCGACGATCGGCCATGAGGTCGCCCCCGGGGCACCGATCGCGGTGATCGCGCTGACCCCGTAGCCGAGTGCCGCGAGCTCCGCGAGACCGAAGATGACGAAGCGGCCGATGCGGCCGAACATCGCCGAGAGCAGCCCGCACACAGCGATGATCGCCACGCACGCGGTGGCCACGGGCGAGGCCTGCGTCGTCTCGGCCTGGCCGGGCATCGCGACTCCCGCGGGACCGAGAGTCTCGCTGCTCGCCCCCGCCTGCCACGTGGCCAGGGTGATCGCCCACATGCCGGCGGCGACGACGAGGACGAGGAGGACTCCGCGGGATTTGGTCATCGTGCTCCTTCCGTCAGGCGCTGGACCCGACCGGCTGCTGCGGCGGCTGCGAGCACCGCGGCCGCCTTGTTCTCGGACTCACGATACTCCGTCTCCGGCTGGGAGTCGGCGACGATCCCGCCGCCGGCGAAGACGCTCATCACCCCGCGGGCGAGCACCCCGGTGCGGATGGCGATCGCGAGATCGAGGTCACCGGTGAAGGAGAGGTAGCCGACGACTCCCCCGTAGAGTCCGCGCCCGACGACCTCGAGCTCGTCGATGATCTGCAGGGCACGCGGCTTCGGGGCCCCGGAGAGGGTGCCGGCGGGAAAGGTCGCCCGCAGCACGTCGATGCCGTCGTGGCCGTCGGCGACCTCGCCGCGCACGGTCGAGGAGATGTGCATGATGTGGCTGAAGCGCTCGATGTCCATGAAGGTGCTGACATCGACCGTGCCCGCGGTGCAGACCTTCGCGAGGTCGTTGCGGGCGAGGTCGACGAGCATGAGATGCTCGGCGCGCTCCTTCTCATCGCGGAGCAGCTCCCTCGCGAGCCGGTCGTCGTCCTCCGGGGTCGCCCCGCGGGGACGGGACCCGGCGATGGGGTGGGTGACGACGGTGCCGGAGCGGACCGTGACGAGGGCCTCGGGCGAGGAGCCGATGATGCTCACCGGCTGCCCGTCTGCGTCGTGGAGGCCCAGCAGGTACATGAACGGCGAAGGGTTCGAGTGCCGGAGCATGCGGTAGACCATGAGCGGGTCGGCGTCGCAGTCGGTGTCGAAGCGCTGGCCGAGGACGACCTGGAAGATCTCCCCGTCGACGATGTCCTGCTTCGCGCGCTCGACTCCGGACAGGTAGTCCGCCCGCGGTGTGCGGGTGCGCACCTGCGGTGTCGTGGCCACCGGGACGACCGCCTCGGCGGGAGCAGGACGGGAGAGCCGGGCGAGCATCGTCTCGATCCGCGCCACTCCGGCCGCGTACGCCTCGTCGATGCCGGTGTCGGCCCCGTTGACGTTGACGACGTTGGCGACGAGGGTGAGCGTGCCCGAATAGTGGTCGTAGACGGCGATGTCGCCGGGGATCATCAGCTGCACGGTCGGCAGGCGATGCTCGTCGGGATTGGCGGTGCCGAGCTTCTCGAACTCCCGGATGATGTCCCACCCGAAGTACCCGACGAGGCTCGAGACCATGGGCGGCAGATCGCTCGTGTCGATCTTGAGCAGCTCGAGCGTCGCCGAGACCGCGTCGAGGACGCTGCCGGTCTCGGGCACCCCGACCGGCGGCGTGCCCGTCCAGGTGAAGCCCTCGGGGGTGGTGACGAGCGTCGCCACAGGGGCGGAGCCGATGAACGAATAGCGCGCCCAGGCCCCGGCCTCGGCGGATTCGAAGAGGAACGACCCGGGACCGCCGTCGGTGAGCTTCCGGTAGAGGCTCAGGGGCGTGTCGGTGTCGGCGAGGACCTCGGTGTGGACGGGCACGAGCCGGTGGTCGGCGCCGGCGGCGCGGAACTCGGCGAGGCTCGGGCGGATGGTCAGCGGTTCAGTCGCGTGCGTCGTCACTGATCGTCCTTCCGGTGAAGCAGGTCGCGGTCAGAGTGTGGCAGGCCGGTCCCGTCTGGTCGACGGTCATGAGGAGGGCGTCGGCGTCGCAGTCGAGGGCGAGCGAGCGCAGCGCCTGGGTGTGGCCCGACGTCTCCCCCTTGACCCAGTGCTCCTGCCGGGACCGCGACCAGTAGACGGCGCGGCGTTCGGCCAGTGTCCTCTCGACGGCGGTGCGGTCCATCCACGCGAGCATGAGGACCTCGCGCGTCGTCGCCTCCTGGACGACGACGGGGATGAGCCCGCCGGGCCCGAAGCTGATGATCTCGCGCCAGTTCTCCGGCGTCGCATCGATCTGCTGCTGACTCATCGGACATCGAACCCTTCTGCGCGCAGTGCGTCCTTGACCTCGGCGATGGTGAGCGTCCCGAAGTGGAAGACGCTCGCGGCGAGCAGGGCATCGGCCCCGGCCCGCACGGCGGGGGCGAAGTGCTCGACCTTCCCGGCGCCGCCGGAGGCGATGAGCGGGACGCCCACAGCCTGACGGGCGGCGGCGATGAGTTCGAGGTCGAAGCCCTCACGGGTGCCGTCGGCGTCGATCGAGTTGAGCAGGATCTCGCCCACCCCGCGGTCGGCGGCCTCGCGGATCCAGTCGATCGCGCAGCGGCCCGTGCCCTCACGTCCGCCGCGCACGGTGACCTCGAAGCCCGACGGTGTCGTCGTCTCCCGGGTGCGCCGGGCGTCGAGGGAGAGGACGAGCACCTGGTTGCCGAAGTGCCGGGAGATGTCGCTGATGAGCTGCGGATCGACCACCGCCGAGGTGTTGACGGAGATCTTGTCCGCGCCGTCGCGCAGGAGCCGGTCGACGTCGTCGACGCTGCGCACTCCCCCGCCGACGGTGAGCGGGATGAACACCTGCTCGGCGCTGGCCCGGACGACATCGTGGACGGTCTCCCGGTCGCCGCTGCTCGCGGTGACGTCGAGGAACGTCAGCTCGTCGGCCCCGGACTCGCCGTAGACACGTGCGAGTTCGACCGGGTCTCCGGCATCCCGGAGGTCGGCGAAGCGCACGCCCTTGACGACGCGTCCCTCATCGACGTCGAGGCACGGGATGACTCTCACGGCAACCATGGTTCTCTTCTCTCTTCTCTAGATCCCGAGCGTGCGGTAGCGCTCCATGCGGCGGGCCAGCCGGCGCTCTGACTGCGCCCGCATGAGCTCGATGAGCTCGAACTCGAGGGTCTGTCCGACCCGGGCGACGAAGTCGAGGGGTTCGTCGCTGGCATCGGGATGTTCGGCGATGATCCGGTCGACGACTCCCGTGGCGAGCAGCTGGGGAGCGTGGACGCCCTGGCTCTGCGCCATCTGCGGGGCGAAGTCGGTCGTCCGGTGGACGATCGCCGAGGCGCCCTCGGGCGGCAGCGGCGACAGCCAGCCGTTCTCGGCGCTGAGCACGCGGTCGGCGGGGATGAGCGCGAGCGCCCCGCCGCCGGAGCCCTCCCCGAGGATGAGGGAGACGGTGGGGGCGTCGAGGTTCGCGAGCTCGGCGAGCGAGCGCGCGATCTCTCCGGCCATCCCGCCCTCCTCGGCGGATTGGGACAGGGCGGCGCCGGGGGTGTCGATGACGGTGACGAGCGGCAGGTCGAGCTCTCTGGCCAGGCGCATGCCGCGGCGGGCCTCCCGCAGCGCGGCCGGACCGAGCGGTGCCCGCGAGTCCTGCCGGAAGCGGTCCTGGCCGAGGACGATGCACGGGGCGGAGCCGAACTTCGCGAGCGCGAGCAGCAGCCCGGGATCCTTCTCCCCCTCCCCGGTGCCGTTGAGCGGGAGCACCGTGTTCGCCGCGGTGCGCAGGAGATCGCGGACGCCCGGGCGTTCGGGACGGCGGGACCGGGTGATCGCCGCCCACGCATCCGACTCGGGGTCGATCGTGCCCGGGCGGGTGTCCGGGTCGGGCACGCGCGGAGGCACCTCCTTGGCGCCCATGAGGACGTCGAGGACCCGGGAGACCGTCGTCTGGATCCGCTCGGGACCGATGACGGCGTCGATGATCCCGTGCTTGTGGAGGTTCTCCCCGGTCTGCACACCCTCGGGGAACGACTCGCCGTAGAGGGCTTCGAAGACGCGGGGGCCGAGGAAGCCGATGAGGGATCCGGGTTCGGCGACGGTGACGTGGCCCATCGAGCCCCACGAGGCGAACACGCCGCCGGTCGTGGGATGCCGAAGGTAGACGAGGTAGGGCAGACCGGCCCGACGGTGGGCGACGACGGCGTTGGTGATCTTCACCATCGAGAGGAACGCGACGGTGCCCTCCTGCATCCGGGTGCCCCCGGAGGCGGGACCGGCGAGCAGCGGCAGGCCCTCGAGCGTGGCCCGCTCGATCGCGTCGACGAGCCGCTGGGCGGCGGCGACGCCGATCGATCCGGCGAGGAACCGGAACTCTCCGGCGACGACGGCGACCCGGCGGCCGCCGATCGTGCCCTCCCCGGTGATGATCGCCTCGTCGACCCCGGACTTCTCACGGGCCGCGGCGAGTTCGGCGGCATAGTCCTCGGAGATGCCTCCGGCGGGGGTGATGGGGGCCTCGTCCCAGGAGACGAAGGACCCCTCATCGACGACGATGTCGACGAGTTCGTGCGCGTTCAGCCTCGCCATCGTCTCAGTCCCCGCCCTCGGGCGCCGACTCGCCGGTGAGCCACGCCGCGATCGCCTCGGCGTCCTCATCGAGCAGCGGCGGGGCCTCGTGCGTCGTCTTCGTCGTCTCGACCTCCCCGTCGGCTCCCGTGTCGAAGAACCGCAGCGGGGGTCCGGGCAGGTCGATGTCGCCGAGCACGGGGTGGTCGACGGAGACCTTGAGCCCCTGGCTCAGCGCCTGCTCCCAGTCGTAGACCTCGGCGAGGGTGCGCACCGTGCCGGCGGGGATGCCCGCGGCGCTGAGCTTCTCGAGCAGCTGCGCGGACGTGAAGTCGGCGAAGCGGGATTCGATGAGGGCGATGACGGCCGGGCGGTTGGCCACGCGCTCGGCGTTGTCGGCCATGCCCGGGGTGGCCGGGTCGATGTCGAAGGCCGCGGCGAACTTCTGCCAGAGGCTCTCGTTGCCCACGGAGATCTGCACGGCCCCGTCCTGGGAGGCGAAGAGGCCGTACGGGGACAGGGACGGGTGGTGGTTGCCGCCGGGCTGCGGGTTCTCCCCGGCCACGGTGGCCCGGGTTCCCTGGAACGCGTGGACGCCGACCATGCCGGCGATGAGCGAGGTGCGCACGATCTTCCCGCGCCCGGTGCGCTCGCGCTCGAGCAGGGCGGCGAGCACCCCGTAGGAGCCGTAGATGCCGGCGAGCAGGTCGGCGATCGGCACGCCCACCCGCTGCATGTCCTCAGGCCCGGACCCGGTCAGGGACATCAGTCCCGCTTCGCCCTGGGCGATCTGGTCGTAGCCGGCGCGGGCGGCCTCCGGCCCGTCGTGGCCGAAGCCGGTGATCGAGAGGATGACGAGGCGCGGGTTGATCTCCAGGCACGTGGCCGGGGAGAACCCGAGGCGGTCGAGGACGCCGGTGCGGAAGTTCTCGATGAGGACGTCGGCGCGGGCGATGAGCGCCCGCAGCGTGTCCTTGCCGGTCTCGGATTTGAGGTCGAGGGCGATCGACTCCTTGTTCCGGTTCGCGGAGAGGAAGTACGTCGCCTGCGGATCGTCGGCGGGACCGACGAAGGGCGGACCCCACGAGCGGGAGTCGTCGCCGCGGCCGGGGTTCTCGACCTTGATGACCCGGGCGCCGAGGTCGCCGAACATCATTCCCGCGTGCGGACCCGCGAGGGCGCGGGAGAGATCGATGACGGTGTACCCGCTCAGCGGCCCCTCACCTGTGGCCGGTGCGTCGTCGAACATGCCTAGTCCTCCTCATATGTGGTCCATGTGGTCACGAGCTTACGCAGTCGGGCGACCTCGTCGTAGGCGCGGGGGCCGTCGGCGTGCTGGACGGCCATGACCGCGCACGTCGAACCGTCGGCGAGGTCGAGGATCGCCCACGGGTCGTCGCCGTACGTCGAGAACGTCACCCCGAGGATCTGCCCCCAGCCGAACCGGCGGGTGCGCACGATGTTGCGCACCGTCAGCCCCGCCTCGTCGGGGCGGGCCTCGATGCTGCCGACCCGCAGGAGGGCGGCTGCGAAGAGGACGCCGAGGAGGTTCATCCACACGACGTCGAACCACGTCCACGGCCGCCAGTCGACGACGAGGAGGGCGACGGAGAGCACCGCGAAGCCGACGAAGACGACGGCCGCGCCGACGAAGCCGAGCACGCGGACCCGCCGGGGCCGGAAGACGGCGAACTCAGATGCGGCAGGCGCCAATGTTCGTCACCAGGATCGCGCGCGCACCGACCGCGTAGAGGCGGTCCATGACGTTGTTCACGGACTTCGCCTCGACCATGACCCGCACGGCCACCCAGCCGGTCTCCTGCAGCGGGGAGACCGTCGGCGATTCGAGTCCCGGGGTCAGGCTGATCGCCTCGGGCACGAGGCGCTCTTCGATGTTGTAGTCGACGAGCACGTACTGGCGGGCGACCATGACGGATTCGAGGCGGCGCTTGAGCACCTCGATCGAGGCGTCGGCGCCGTCGCGCTGGACGAGGACGGCTTCGGACTCGAGCATCGGCTCCCCGAAGGTCTCGAGGCCCGCCGCCCGCAGGGTGCTGCCGGTCTCGACGACGTCGGCGACGGCATCGGCGACGCCGAGCTGGATCGAGACCTCGATGGCGCCGTCGAGCTGGACGGTCTCGGCCGTGATGCCCCGGGCGTCGAGGTCGGTCTGGACGAGATGCGGGAAGCTCGTGGCGATCCGCTTGCCGGCGAGTTCGTCGACGCTGTCGTAGCGGCCGCGCTCCCCGGCGTAGAAGAAGCGGGAGTTCCCGAAGCCGAGGCCGATGACCTCCTGGGCCTTCGCCTGGGATTCGAGGAGGAGGTCGCGACCGGTGATCCCGGCGTCGAGGATGCCGGAGCCGACGTAGACGGCGATGTCGCGGGGGCGCAGGTAGAAGAACTCGACCCCGTTCGTCTCGTCCCGGTGGACGAGGGTCTTCGATCCGCGCCGGGTCGAGTACCCGGCTTCGCTGAGCATGTCGGTGGCGGCTTCGGAGAGGATGCCCTTGTTGGGCACGGCTACACGCAGCATGGCGTCCTTTGCGAGGAGGAGAGGAAGGTCACAGGTGGGCGTTGACGTCGTCGAGGCTTAAGTCCTTGGCGATCATGAGCACCTGGAGATGGTAGAGCAGCTGGGAGATCTCCTCGGCGAGCTCGTCCGGCGTCTCGTACTCCGCGGCCATCCACACCTCGGCGGCCTCCTCGACGATCTTCTTCCCGATCGCATGGACTCCCGCGTCGAGTTCGGCGACGGTCTTCGATCCGGCGGGCCGGTCGAGGGACTTGGCGAGGAGTTCAGCGTAGAGAGAGTCGAAGGTCTTCACGTGATCCAGGGTAGACCATCGCCGCTGCGTGCCCTGACCGGGGTCTCAGGTCCCGGACGCGGCATCCGGGCCGCGGGTGATGTCGGTCGCACCGGTGTGCGGGGCGGAGATCGTCTGCTTCGAGCGCTTCGACCAGTCGAGGAAGCCGATGACGACCATGACGAGGAAGATGAGGTAGACGGCGCCGGAGAAGACGAGTCCCCCGGCCACGGCCAGCGGGATGCCGACGAGGTCGACGGCGAGCCAGACGAACCAGAACTCGACGATCGCCCGTCCCTGGGCGTACATCGCCACGAGGGAGCCGATGAAGATGTAGGCGTCGGGGTAGGGGTTCCACGACCAGCCGCCGACGGAGAGGATGTACCCGAAGACGGCGGTGCCGATGACGAGGGCGGCGATGAGCCCGATCCGCTCCTTCCACGTCGCCCACCGGACGACGACCTCGCCCTTGACCTCCTGCGACTTCCGCCACTGCGTCCATCCCCAGACGGCGGCGACGATGATGACGACCTGGCGGGAGGCATTGCCGCCGAGACCGGCCGAGAGCGAGGCGGAGAAGAGGAGGATCGACCCGAGGATCTGCACCGGCCAGGAGAGGATGTTCCGCTTGAGGGCGAGGACGACGGTGGCCAGCGCGCAGATGTTGCCGAAGAGATCCGAGTACGGCACGGGTTTGCCGAGCAGCTCGAAGGCCGGGGTGTTGAGCCAGGAGAGGAATTCCATGATGTGCCTCGGATCGCGGGTCGGTCAGTGGGTGTGGGAGGCGGAGGCGAGGCTGCGGAGCTCGGCGATCGCCGCGGCCGCATCCTCGGCGCTGTAGACGGCGGACCCGGCGACGAGGACGTCGGCACCGGCGTCGACGACGCGCTCGACGGTCGCGGCGGAGACGCCGCCGTCGACCTGCAGCCTGATCTCGAGTCCGGAGGCGGAGATCGCCTCCCGGGTGCGGGCGATCTTCGGCAGGCACACGTCGAGGAATTTCTGCCCGCCGAAGCCGGGTTCGACGGTCATGATGAGGATCTGGTCGAATTCGGGCAGGAGGTCGATGTAGGGCTCGATCGGGGTCGCGGGCTTGAGCGCGAGGCTCGCCTTCGCCCCCAGCCGCCGCAGCTCCCTGGCCAGTCGCACGGGGGCCGCGGCCGCCTCGGCGTGGAAGGTCACCGAGGCGCACCCGAGCTCCGCGTACACGGGCGCGTTGCGGTCGGCGTCGGCGATCATGAGGTGCGCGTCGAGCGGGATCGGGCTGATCGCCTGGATCCGCTCGACGACGGGCGGGCCGAAGGTGAGATTGGGCACGAAGTGGTTGTCCATGACGTCGATGTGGGCCATGTCCGCCGTCGCGATCTTCTCAAGCTCCCCGCGGAGGTCGGAGAAATCGGAGGAGAGGATGCTCGGGTTGATCTCGATCGCCATATCAGTTCGCCTTCTTCAGCAGGGCCAGGAACATTCCGTCGGTGTCGTGGACGTGGGGCCACAGCTGCGCGTAGCGGCCGTCGCCGCGGCTGACCGAGGCGAAGGAGTCGGCCTCGGCGCCGGTGACAGCGGCGAGCACGGCCGGGGTGTCGAGGATCTCCACGTCGTCGCCGGTCTCCTTCCGCCGCCGGCGGAGGACGTCGTCGACGACGAGGACGGTCTCCGCATAGTGAGGTGAGCACGTCGAGTAGGCGACGACGCCGCCAGGCGCCGCCGCGTCGAGGGCGGAGGCGAGGATCTCCCGCTGGAGCGCGGCCAGGGCGTTGACGTCGTCGGGGCTGCGCCGGTACCGGGCCTCGGGCCGGCGCCGCAGCGCACCGAGGCCGGTGCAGGGGACGTCGACGAGGATCTTCGCGTACGGGCCCTCGGCGTCTCGGGCATCGGCGACGCCGACGGTGACGTTGTCGAGCGCCTGGGTCGAGGTCTCGACGAGGGAGGCCCGGTGCGGGCTCGAGTCGAACGCGTCGAGGGACTCGCCCTCGGTGCGGGCGCGGGCGGCGAGGACAGCGGCCTTCCCGCCGGGGCCCGCGCAGAGGTCGGCCCACGTCCCGTCCGGGGCGGCCGCTCGGCGAGTGCGAGGGCGACGAGGGCGGAGCCTTCGTCCTGGACGCGGGCGCGACCGTCGGCGACGGCGGGGATGTCCTTGGGCACGGCCGTCTCGAGGTGGACGCCGAGCGGCGAGAGCGGGGTCGGGGTGCCGGGCAGCGCGCTGCGGTCGAGGAGTCCCGGCAGGGCGGTGACGGCGACCTGGGCCGGAGTGTTGTCGGCGGTGAGCAGCGCATCGAGTTCGCCGGCGTCGCGGCCGTGGCCCTTGAGCGCCTGGGTGAGCGCCCGGACGATCCATTCGGGATGCGAGCTGGCGATCGCCTGCCGGGCGGTCTCCGAGCGCCCCTGCGACCCGGTCGAGCCAGGTCTGCCGGTCGGCCTCGGAGACCCGGCGCAGCACCGCGTTGACGAAGCCCGCGGTCTTCGGGGCCGCGTATTTGACGACTCCGACGGTCTCGGAGAGCGCGGCGTGGTCGGGCACGCGCATCGCGAGGATCTGGTGGGCGCCCATCCGCATCGCCGCGAGCGGTTCGGGGTCGATCTGCGTGACCGGTCGACCGGCGGCGTGGGCGATGACGGCGTCGTAGAACTCCTGTCCGCGCAGGGTGCCGTACGTGAGTTCGGTGGCGAACGCGGCGTCCTGGGGGTTCAGGTGCGTGCGGGCGATCTTCGCCGGCAGCAGGAGGTTCGCGTACGCGTCCTTCGTGTCGACGTCGGTGAGCACCTCCCACGCGAGCCGGCGGGGCAGGTTGGGCTTCTGGGCCATCTCAGGCCTCCTTGCTCGTCGTGGCGCGGCCGGCGTCGGCCGGTGCGGCGGCGTCGATGCGGACCTCGCCGTGTCCGCGCAGATAGTCGGCCGCGCTCATGCGGGGTTTGCCGAAGGGCTGGATCTCGCTCACGCGCAGCCAGCCGTCCCCGACCCCGAGCACGGCGGCACCGTCGTGGGAGGTGAGCAGGCCGACCTCCGCCGAGGCGGTCGGGGCCGGAGTCGGGGCGGCGTCGCCTCCCACCGGGGTGAGGCCGAAGAGCTTCGTCCGCTTCCCGTCGACCGTCACCCACGGTCCCGGTGCGGGGCTGACCCCGCGGGAGCGGGCGACGACCTCGGCACCGGGGCGGGTGAGGTCGAGGTGGGCGTCGGCGGCGGTGATCTTCTCGGCATGGCTCGGCTGAGCGCCTGCGGCGATGAGCGCGTCCTGCGGGGTGAAGTCCGCGGTGCCGGCGGCGAGATCGTCGAACGCGGCGACGAGTTCGCCGGCCCCGACCGCGGCGTAGGCGGCCAGTGCCGCGGCGGCGTCGTCCTGATCGAGCGGCAGGGTGCGGGTGCGCACGACATCGCCGGTGTCCATGCCGGTGTCGATCCGGAAGACGCTCACCCCGCTCGTCGTCTCCCCCGCGATGAGGGCGCGCTGGATCGGGGCGGCCCCGCGGTGGGCGGGCAGGAGCGAGAAGTGGAGGTTGAACCAGCCGAGTCGCGCCGTCGACAGCGCTGCGGGTCCGGCGATCGCGCCGTAGGCGACGACGGCGACGGCATCGGCGCCGATCTCCCGCAGCTGCCCGATGACGTCCCCGCGCAGACGATCGGCTTCGATGACGGGCAGTCCGAGCTCGAGCGCCCGGGCCTTGACGGGTGAGGGGGTGAGGACGCGCTTGCGGCCGACCGGGGCGTCGGGACGGGTGAGCACCGCGCGGACCGTGTGGTCGGAGGCGACGAGCGCCTCGAGCGCGGGAACGGCGACCTCCGGGGTGCCGGCGAAGACGATATCCACAGAAAGAGATTGTACGTCGTGGGCGCCGGGCTCAGAGCGACCGGGGATCGTCGATGCGCACCCGCACCTGCGGCAGCTTCTTCGCCGAGCGCGCCGCCGTCGTCTCGGCCAGGCGCGTGCCGATGTGGGGGCCGGCGGCGATCGGGAAGGCGGCGACGACGCGCTGACCGTCCTCGTCGTCGTCGCGGATGAGTTCGGTGAGCTCCGGCACCTCGGCGAGCACGGCGTCGATGTCGGTGCCGGGACCGGTGAGTTCGACGATCCGGCGGTACGGCGGGAACCCGAGCTCCCGGCGGTCGGCCAGCGACCGCGTCATCGTCACGGCGGGGTCGAAGGTCGTCAGCGCCCCGCGGATCGTCTCATCGGCATCACCGAGGTAGACGACTCCCCCGTCGGTGCGCGAGCGGACGAGGGAGGCCGCCCGCATCCGCCGCCGCACCCCTTCGTCGCTCGCCCGCATCCACGGGCCCGGCCACAGGGTGTCGAGGAGGATCCCCGCGGCGTAGCCGCCGATCGCGTAGGGTTCGGCGCCGGTCGTCGCGACGACGACGCGGGGGGCGAAGTCGAGGGCGACGGGGATGTCGTCTCCCCCGGATTCGACGATCTCGATGCCCGGCAGCGCCTTGACCAGCTCCTCGACGGTGCGGGTGCGTCCGCGCACGATAGAGCGCACCTGGTGGGAGCGGCAGCGCGCGCACGTGAAGGTCTCGGAGTGGTACCCGCACGTCCGACACGCGAAGGGCCCGACCTCGGACTGGGTCGACAGCGGCGATTCGCACACCGGGCAGCGGGCCGTCTCCTGGCATCGCGCGCACGCGAACACCGGGTAGTACCCGCCGCGGGGGACCTGGACGAGGACGGGGCCGGGCGCGCTCCCGTCCCGGGGCTTGAGCGCCGCGCGCATGATGTCCCACGCCCGGGTGGGGATCCGCTGCCACGCGTAGGGGTCGCGCTCCTCGTCGGGGACGACGACGAGCGGTGAGGAGCTGCGGCGGGCCGCGGCAGCGGGGCTGATGTCGCGCAGCCACCCGATCTCGACGAGCCGCTCGACCTCGGCGCTGCGGTCGGTCGAGGCGAAGAGGAGACCGGTCTCCTCGAGGTTCGACCGGAGCAGGCTGACCTCCCGCGCGTGCGGGTAGGGGGCGTGCTGGTCGAGGTAGTTCTGGTTCGCGTCGTCGAGGCAGATGATGACGCCGAGGTCGGCGAGCGGGGCGAAGGCGGCGGCGCGAGTGCCGATGATCAGGCGGGTGTCGCCGAGGAGGCCACGCAGCCACGCCGCCCACCGCTGCTCCGGTGACTGGTCGGCGTGGAGGGCGGTGTACTCGGTGATCTGCCCGCCGCGGGCGATCTCGGCCTCGAGCGCTGCCGAGAGCACCGCGATCTCCCGGTGGTCGGGGACGAGCCAGAGCACGGCGGCACCCCGGGCCAGAGCGGCCCGCGCGGCGCGCAGTCCCGCGGTGATCCACCCGAGGCCGGGGGTGGTGCCGGGAGTGAAGGTGAGCGCGAGGCGGGCGCGGTCGGACCCGGCGGTGCCGGGATCGCCGTCGGTGACCTCGGTGCCGGCCTCGATGACCCACTCGCCGAGGGCGTCGACGATCGGGGGCTCCTCGGGGGCGTCCTCGTCTCGGCCGGGATCGTCCCGGCCGGGCTCGTCGCCTGCGGTCTTGCCGCCGGTCTCCCCCATCTGCCGCCGCTCGATCGCGCGGAGCACGGCCTTCTCGGCGCGGGCGTGGCGGGGTGGGATCGCGAGCCGGAGCACATCGGGCAGGGTGCCCGCGTACCGGGTGGCGACGGCCTCGCAGAGTTCGAGGAGGGCGGGGGTGAGCACGGGCAGCGGGCTTGTGATCCGCTCGATGACGGCGAGCGGACCGATGTGGTCGCTCTCGTCCGCGCGTTCGAGGATGAACCCGTCACGGAGCCGGCCGGCGAACTTCACGCGCACCCGCACCCCCGGCTGCGCCGCCTCGGCGAGCTTCTCCGGGACGGCGTAGTCGAAGGCGCGCGCGAGATGCGGGACCGGGTGGTCGACGAGGACGCGGGCGACGGGCGCGTCCGGGGCGAGCGGCACCTGCCCCACAGCGGTGGTGCCGGTCGCGATGGGAAGGGGCTCGTCCACTCTCAGTGCGCGGACACGGCGCGCAGCAGGTCGTCGGCGCGGTCGGTCCTCTCCCACGTGAAGTCGGGCAGCTCACGGCCGAAGTGACCGTACGTCGAGGTCTGCGAGTAGATCGGGCGGAGCAGGTCGAGTTCGCGGATGATCATCGCCGGGCGCAGGTCGAAGACCTCGCGGATGGCCTTGGTGATCGCCGCGGGGTCGACCTTCTCGGTGCCGAAGGTCTCGACGTAGAGGCCCATCGGGTCGACCCGGCCGATCGCGTAGGAGACCTGGACCTCGGCGCGGTCGGCGAGTCCCGCGGCGACGATGTTCTTCGCCACCCAGCGCATCGCGTAGGCAGCCGAGCGGTCGACCTTCGAGGGGTCCTTGCCGGAGAACGCGCCGCCGCCGTGGCGGGAGAAGCCGCCGTAGGTGTCGACGATGATCTTGCGCCCCGTCAGTCCCGCATCGCCCATCGGGCCGCCGGTGACGAAGGGCCGGCGGGATTGATGTGGATCTTCTCATTGCCGCGGTCGAGTCCCGAGGCCTCGGCGATCGGCCGACGACGAACTCCTCGATGTCAGCCTTGAGCTGGTCCTGGGAGATGTCGGCGGCATGCTGGGTGGAGACGACGATGTTCTCGAGCGAGACCGCGGTGTCCCCGTCGTAGCCGATCGTCAGCTGGGTCTTGCCGTCGGGGCGGAGGTAGGACAGCTCCCCGGACTTGCGGACGGCGCTGAGCTTCTCGGCCATCCGGGAGGCGAGGTGGATGGGCAGGGGCATGAGGACGTCGGTCGCGTTGTCGGCGTAGCCGAACATCAGACCCTGGTCCCCGGCGCCCAGCGACGAGCCGTGGTCGGTCTCGAGCGCCTCGCGGAAGTCGAGCGGGTTCGTCACCCCGGAGTGGATGTCGAGAGACTGGCTGCCGATCGAGACCGACACACCGCACGAATGGCCGTCGAAGCCGGTGTCCGAGGAGTCGTAGCCGATGCCGGTGATGAGGCTGCGGACGATGCCGGCGACATCGGCGTACGCGTCGGTGTTGACCTCACCGGCGACGTGGACGAGCCCGGTCGTCACCATCGTCTCGACGGCGACCTTCGCGTTCGGGTCCTTGGAGAGGAGGTCGTCGAGCACGGCGTCGCTGATCTGATCGCAGATCTTGTCGGGGTGGCCTTCGGTGACGGATTCGGAGGAGAAGTAGCGCAGTTCGGATGTACTCACGGCGTCGATTCTACTGGGGTGGTGCGGCGGGCGATTTCGGCAACGACCTTTTGCGCAACATCGTCCTTCGTGCCCGCCAGCGTCGCCGCGTCGACGACGTCGGAGCCACCGTCCCCGGCGGCGAGGATGACGACCTCGGTGACGTCGTGGCCGAAGGCGCGGTCGGCGGAGACGTCGTTGAAGACGAGGAGGTCGGCGCCCTTGCGACGGAACTTCGCCTCGGCGTACTCGTGTGCGGTGTGGGCGGCGTCGCCGGTCTCGGCGGCGAAGCCGACGATGAACTGGCCGGGTCGGCGGTCGGCGACGAGCCCGGCGAGGACGTCGGGGTTCTGGACGAGTTCGATGCTCATCCCCTCGTCCCCGGACTTCTTGAGCTTCGCATCGGCGAGCCGGGCCGGCCGGAAGTCGGCGACGGCGGCGGCCATGATGATGATGTCGGCGTGCTCGGCCGCCGTGGCCATCGCGGCCTGGAGGTCGAGGGTCGATTCGATCGGGGTCACGGTGATGCCGGCAGGCAGGTCGGCGAGCAGTCCGGAGTCGACGTGCGCGGCGACGAGTTCGACCTGCGCGCCGGCGGCGAACGCGGCGCGGGCCAGCGCGATGCCCTGTTTGCCCGAGGAGCGGTTGCCGAGGAACCGGACGGGGTCGAGCGCCTCTCGGGTGCCGCCGGCGCTGACGACGACGCGCCTGCCGCTCAGGGGGCCCGTGGAGTCGGTGCCTGCCGTGCCGGCCTGGGCAGCGGCGGTCTCAGTCGTGCCGGCCTCGGTCGTATCGGCCTGGGCCGCGGCGAGGGCGAAGGCGACGATCTCCTCGGGTTCGGGCAGGCGCCCCGGTCCGGAGTCGGGTCCGGTGAGACGGCCGACGGCGGGGTCGAGGACGTGGACACCGCGCTCGCGCAGCGTCGCGATGTTCGCCACGGTCGCGTGGTTGTGCCACATCTCCGTGTGCATCGCAGGCGCCACGACGATCGGCGCCGTCGTCGTGAGCACCGAGGCGGTGAGCAGGTCGTCGGCGAGGCCGGCGGCGATCTTCGCGATCGTGTTCGCCGTGGCCGGGGCGACGATGAGGAGCTCGGCCTCATGGCCGATGCGCACATGGTTGACCTTGTCGACCTCGTCGAAGACGTCGGTGGTCACGGGCTGTCCCGACAGCGCTTCGAAGGTCGGGGCGCCGACGAACTTCAGGGCGTCGGCGGTGGGCACGACCGTGACGGTGTGCCCGAGCTCCCGGAGGCGCCGGATGACGTGCGCCGATTTGTAGGCGGCGATCCCACCGGCGACTCCGAGGACGATTCTCACTGGTCGCTGAAGTCGATCGCGCCGTCGGTGTTCACGGGCGCCTCGGCGGTCTCCTCGACGGTCGTCGTCGCGAAGTCGGCTTCGCTGATCTCACGGGAGACGATCTTGCCCTCGTTGATCTCGCGCAGGGCGATCGACAAGGGCTTCTCGTGGGGTTCCGGGGTGACGAGCGGTCCGACGTTCTCGAGCAGACCCTCCTGCAGCTGTGCGTAGTAGGAGTTGATCTGGCGCGCACGCTGAGCGGCGACGGACACGAGTTCGTACTTCGAGCCGGTGACGGTGAGGAGTTCGTCGATCGGCGGATTGGTGATGCCTTCGGGCTGAGCAGGCAAGGGGTGTCCCATCTAATCGAGTGTGGATATACCCATCAATTGTATGAGTTCTTCTGCCGCAGTGCGAACACTGTCGTTGACGATGGTGACGTCGAACTCGGATTCGGCGGCGAGTTCGGCCCGCGCCGTGGTCAGCCGCCTCGCCTGCTCCTCGGCGCTCTCGGTGCCGCGCCCGGTGAGCCGGCAGACGAGTTCGTCCCAGGTCGGCGGGGCGAGGAAGACGAAGAGGGCGTCGGGCATCTTCGCCTTGACCTGGCGCGCCCCCTGCAGGTCGATCTCGAGCAGGGAGGGGATGCCTTCGGCGAGGTGCTGCCGCACGGGCCCCGACGGGGTGCCGTAGCGGTGGCGGCCGTGGACGACGGCGTACTCGAGCATCTCGTCGCGGGAGATGAGCCCGTCGAACTCGTCGTCGGAGACGAAGTGATAATGAACACCGTCGATCTCACCGGGGCGCCGGGGCCGCGTCGTCGCAGACACCGAGAACCAGATCTCGGGGTGGTGCTGTCTGATATAGGAGCTGATGGTGCCTTTTCCGACTGCGGTGGGTCCCGCGAGAACGGTGAGTCGAGTGTTCACAGATCTAAAGTGTCACACTCAGGAGTATTTCTCCAACAGGGCGTTCTTCTGGTGCACGCCGAGGCCCTTGATGCGCCGCGATGAGGCGATCCCGACCTCTTCCATCGCCGCTTCGGCCCGGCGATCGCCCACTCCGGGCAGCGACCGGAGGAGGTCGAGCACGCGCATCTTCGCGAGTGCTTCGTCCTTCCCTGCCTTCTTGAGCACTGCCGCAAGATCGGTCTCACCGCTCTTGAGGGCCGACTTCACCTCGGCGCGCACCTGTCGAGCCTTGAACGCTTTGTCAAGAGCGGCCGAACGCTGTTGCGGGGTCAATGGTTCGAGTGCCACATTATCTCCTCTGTCACCATGAACGGGCAGGTAGGGAAGTTGCTTCAGTCTAAAACACAAACCATGACAACCGACACAGCGCAGGGAAGAAAATCCGCGCCCCGGCCCTACTGTGCGGTAGGCCGCAGGGAGCCGCTCAGCGCCCGGCGGACACCGGCGGGGGTGCCGTCAGGGACGCGTTGAGGCTGCGGGCCGCCTCCGCGAGACCGGCCGGTCCGGCGGCGAGCACGGCCCGGGAGACGGCGACGACGACCTGGTGTCGTGCGAGCGCCTCGGGCCCGAAGACGTCGAGGAGTTCGTCCCGGCCGGCCCCCTGCGCCCCGACGCCCGGGGTGAGGAGCGGTCCCCCGCAGGCGCTCGGGTCGAAGCCGAGGTCCCGTGCGGCCGATCCGATCGTCGCCCCGACGACGAGGCCGAAGGGGCCGAGCTCACCCGCTCCCCCGGTGAGCTCGGCATTGCGGGCGGCGACGGCGGCGGCCACGGACCCGGCGACGGAGTCGCCGAAGCCAGGGGCCTCGGCACCGGTGCGGGCGTGCTGGACGTCCGCGCCCTCGGGGTTCGAGGTGAGCGCGAGGACGAAGAGGCCCCGATCGTGGGCCGCGGCGAGGTCGAACGCGGCGGCCAGGGCTCCGACGCCGAGGTAGGGCGAGACCGTGATGGCGTCGGCGGACAGGGGTGAGTCCGGGAGCAGATGGGCCTCGGCGTAGCCGGCCATCGTCGAGCCGATGTCCCCGCGCTTGACGTCGAGGATCGTCAGCAGCCCCTGCTCCCGGCACGCCGCGAGGGTGTCCTCGAGGGCGGCGACGCCGGCGGAGCCGAAGCGCTCGAAGAACGCGGCCTGCGGTTTGACCGCGGCGACCGTCCCCGCGAGCGCCTCAACGGTGCGCAGCCCGAACTCCCGGACGCCGGCGGCGCTCCGCGGCAGCCCCCACGTCTGAAGGAGATGGTCGTGGGGGTCGATGCCCACGCACACGGGACCGTGGGCGGCCATCGCCGCGGTGAGCCGGGTGGAGAACATCACGCGCTCCAGTCCTGGAGGCTGCGCACGCCGAAGGTCTTGTCGCGGACGACGTGGAGCGAGGTCACGGCGGCGGCGAATTCGGCGATCGTCGTGATGAGCGGCACCGAGTTCGCGGTCGCCGCGGCGCGGATCTCGTAGCCGTCGGCGCGCTCCTGACGGCCGGAGGGCACGTTGATGACCATGTCGATCGTCCCGGCGGCGAGGTAGTCGAGGACCGTGCGGTCCTCGGCGTCGGCCTCGAAGTGCTTGTGGACCTGGGAGGTCGCGATGCCGTAGCGGGAGAGCACGGCAGCCGTGCCCGTCGTCGCGACGACGTCGAAGCCGAGGTCGACGAGCTCCTTGACCGGCAGGACCATCGCCCGCTTGTCGCGGTCGGCGACGGAGACGAACACCGTGCCCGAGGTGGGCAGCTTGATCGAGGCGCCGAGCTGGCCCTTGGCGAACGCCGTCGGGAAGTCGTGGTCGATGCCCATGACCTCGCCGGTCGAGCGCATCTCAGGGCCGAGGATCGAGTCGACGACCTTGCCCTCGACGGTCCGGAACCGGCGGAACGGCAGCACGGCCTCCTTGACGGCGATCGGGTGCTCGAGCGGCAGGGTCGAGCCGTCGCCGGTCTCCGGCAGCAGATCGCCGCGCAGGTCGGCGATGGTCCGGCCCACGGCGATGAGCGCGGCTGCCTTCGCCAGCTGCGTCGACGTCGCCTTCGAGACGAACGGCACGGTGCGCGAGGCGCGCGGGTTGGCTTCGATGACGTAGAGGACGTCGGCGGTGATCGCGAACTGGATGTTGAGCAGGCCGCGGACGCTCACGCCTTCGGCGATCGCGCGGGTGGCCTGCCGGACGCGGTCGAGGACGTCCTCGCCGAGGGTGAGCGAGGGCAGCACGCACGCGGAGTCGCCGGAGTGGATGCCGGCCTCCTCGATGTGCTCCATGATGCCGCCGATGAAGATGTCCTCACCGTCGTAGAGGGCGTCGACGTCGATCTCGATGGCGTCCTCGAGGAACCGGTCGACGAGGACGGGCCGGTCGACGGAGACCTCGGTGGCGGTGGCCATGTAGTCGAGCAGCTGCGTGCGGTCGTAGACGATCTGCATGCCGCGGCCGCCGAGGACGTAGGAGGGGCGCACGAGCACGGGGTAGCCGATCTCCGCGGCGATCGCCGCGGCCTGGGCGGCGGTGACGGCGGTGCCGTGCTTGGGCGCGGTCAGTCCCGCCCGGTCGAGGACGGCGCCGAATTCGCCCCGGTCCTCGGCGAGGTCGATCGCCTCGGGCTGGGTGCCGAGCACCGGCACGCCCGCCGCCTTGAGCTGGTCGGCGAGCCCGAGCGGGGTCTGCCCGCCGAGGGTGCACACGACGCCGGCGACGGGGCCGGCGGCGAGCTCCGCGTGGTAGACCTCCATGACGTCTTCGAACGTCAGCGGTTCGAAGTAGAGGCGGTCGGCGGTGTCGTAGTCGGTCGAGACGGTCTCGGGGTTGCAGTTGACCATGACGGTCTCGAAGCCGGCCTCCCCGATCGCCATCGTCGCGTGGACGCACGAGTAGTCGAACTCGATGCCCTGTCCGATCCGGTTCGGACCCGACCCGAGGATGAGGACGGCGGGGCGCTCCCGCGGGGCGACCTCGGTCTCCGCGTCGTAGCTCGAGTAGTGGTACGGGGTGTGCGCTTCGAACTCTCCCGCGCACGTGTCGACGGTCTTGAAGACGGGGCGGATGCGCAGGGCGTGGCGGATGCCGGTGACGACCTCGGTGGTGAGGCTGCGCAGCCCGGCGATCTGCTCGTCGGAGAACCCGTGGTTCTTCGCGACCCTGAGCACCTCGGAGTCGAGCTCGTCGGCGTCGGCGATGAACTGCGCGACCTCGTTGATGAGCTCGATCTGGTCGAGGAACCACGGGTCGATCCCGCAGGCCTCGTGGACCTCGGCGTTCGTCAGGCCCGCGGCGAGCCCGCGCTGGACGGAGTGGATGCGGTCGGCGGTGGGGTGGGCGATCCGTTCGAGGAGGGCCTCGCGCACCTCGTCGTCGCTGATGTCGGGCAGGTCCGACCAGTCGAACGAGGAGCCCTTCTGCTCCATCGAGCGCATCGCCTTCTGCAGGGCGGTCGTGAAGTTGCGGCCCAGCGCCATGACCTCGCCGACGGATTTCATCGTCGTCGTCAGGGTCGGGTCGGCGGCGGGGAACTTCTCGAAGGTGAAGCGCGGGATCTTGACGACGACGTAGTCGAGGGTCGGCTCGAAGCTCGCCGGGGTGACCTTCGTGATGTCGTTGGGGATCTCGTCGAGGGAGTAGCCGACGGCGAGCTTGGCCGCCATCTTCGCGATCGGGAAGCCCGTGGCCTTCGACGCCAGCGCCGAGGACCGGGAGACCCGCGGGTTCATCTCGATGACGACGATGCGACCGGTGGCCGGGTCGACGGCGAACTGGATGTTGCAGCCGCCGGTGTCGACGCCGACGGCGCGGATGATGTCGATGCCGATGTCGCGCATCGTCTGGTATTCGCGGTCGGTGAGCGTCAGCGAGGGGGCGACGGTGATCGAGTCACCGGTGTGGACGCCGACGGGGTCGACGTTCTCGATCGAGCACACGACGACGACGTTGTCCTTGTGGTCGCGCATGAGCTCGAGCTCGTACTCCTTCCAGCCGAGGATCGACTCCTCGAGGAGGACCTCGGTCGTCAGGGAGTCCGAGAGCCCGGCACCGGCGATGCGGCGCAGATCCGTCTCGTCGTAGGCCATGCCCGACCCGAGGCCGCCCATCGTGAAGGAGGGACGGACGACGAGCGGGTAGCCGAGCTCTTCGGCCCCGGTCAGCGCCTCGTCGAGGGTGTGGCAGATGACGGAGCGGGCCACCTCGGCGCCGCATTCCTCGACGATGTCCTTGAACTTCTGGCGGTCCTCACCGCGCTGGATCGCGTCGACGTCGGCGCCGATGAGCTCGACGCCGTACTTCTCGAGCGTGCCGGCGTCGTGGAGGGCGATCGCGGCGTTGAGCGCGGTCTGCCCGCCGAGGGTCGGCAGGAGGGCGTCGGGGCGCTCCTTGGCGATGATCGACTCGATGATGTCGGGGTCGATCGGTTCGACGTAGGTGGCGTCGGCGACGTCGGGGTCGGTCATGATCGTCGCGGGGTTCGAGTTGATGAGGATGACGCGCAGGCCCTCGGACCGGAGCACACGGCACGCCTGGGTGCCGGAGTAGTCGAACTCGCAGGCCTGTCCGATGACGATGGGACCGGAGCCGATGACGAGGACGGATTCGATATCGCTTCTCAGTGGCATGGGGTCTCCTTAGGCGCGGGCGGACATGAGGTCGACGAACCGATCGAACAGGTAGCTCGAATCGTGGGGCCCGGCCGCTGCCTCGGGGTGGAATTGGACGGAGAACGCGGGGATGTCGAGGCACTGGAGTCCCTCGACGACGTCGTCGTTGAGGCACACGTGGGACACGGCGACGCGGCCGAAGTCCGGGTCCGCCGGGGCCGTGGTCTCCCCCTCGAGCGGGGCGTCGACGGCGAAGCCGTGGTTCTGGGCGGTGATCTCGACCTTCTCGGTCGTCCGGTCGATGACGGGGACGTTGATGCCGCGGTGGCCGAAGGGCAGCTTGAACGTGCCGAAACCCAGGGCCCGGCCGAGCAGCTGATTGCCGAAGCAGATGCCGAAGAACGGGATCCGTGCGGCGAGCACCTGCCGCAGCAGCTCGACCTGGTCGTCGGCGGTCGCGGGATCGCCGGGACCGTTGGAGAAGAACACCCCGTCGACGCCGAGGGCCTCGATCTCGGCGAAGCTCACCGAGGCGGGCAGGACGTGGACGTCGATGCCGCGCTCGGCCAGTCGCTGCGGGGTCATCGCCTTGATGCCGAGGTCGACGGCAGCGACGCTGAACTTCGCTTCGCCGACAGCGGGCACGAACTCGGGTGCGGAGACGCTGACCTCCTCGGCGAGTCGGGCCCCGGCCATCCGCGGGGTCTCGAGGACCGTCTCGAGCATGACGGTCGGGTCGAGCTCGGCGGCGGGACCGGAGAAGATCCCCATCCGCATCGCTCCCTTGTCCCGCAGGTGGAGGGTGAGCGCCCGGGTGTCGACGTCGCTGATGCCGACGATGCCCTCGGACTTGAGCCGCTCGTCGAGGTCGCCCTCGCTGCGCCAGTTCGACGAGACGCGGGAGGCGTCGCGGACGACGTAGCCGGCGGCCCAGAAGCGGCGGGACTCGTCGTCGGCGGCATTGACGCCGGTGTTGCCGATGTGGGGTGCGGTCTGGATGATGATCTGCCGGTGGTACGACGGATCGGTCAGGGTCTCCTGGTAGCCGGACATCGCGGTGACGAACACGGCTTCGCCGACGGTCTGGCCGATCGCGCCGTAGGCGGATCCGGTGAACGTGCGGCCGTCTTCGAGCACGAGGACGGCGGGGGTGGTGGACAGTCTCATGGTGCCTCTACGATCATCTCTCGGATGCGGTTGACGGTGGGGGCGGTGTCGGCGGAGTACCGGGCGCGGAAGCCCGTGTCGACGAGGGTCTCCCCGAGCCTCCAGGTGATGCGGACGATGCCGCCGCGTTCGACGAACTTCCCGATCATCCCCGAGGTGGTGTCGACGGAGACGATGTCGGAGCGCGGGATGATGAAGTCCTCCCGCCCGGCGAGGTCCATGATGACCCCGGCGTCGGTGACGACGAGCTCGCCGCTGGTGCGGATGCCCAGGCCGTGGACGGCGACGCGGTCGAGCGGGTTGCCGGCCGTCGTCGTCGAGACGTACGAACCGGCCACGGGGTCGGCGATCGGGGTGATGCCGAGGCCCGGCTTGACGGGGGCGGCGACGTCGGTCTGTCGGCTCTTGCGCCGCGACCAGCCCCAGGTCAGGGCGAGGAGGATGAGGAGGAGGATGCCTGCGATGATGAGGACGCTCACTGTTCGGTCCATGACGCTCCTGCCGGATGGGGGGTGGTGAGTTCGCCGTCTGCGAGCACGCGGTGCCCGTAGAAGAACGTGTCGGTGATCGCGGTGGCGACCTCGAGACCGGCGAAGGGGTTGTTCCTGCCCTTCGTCGCGTGGTCGGCCGGGACGATCGTGTGCGGGGCGTTCGGGTCGATGAGCACGAGGTTCGCGCTCGCACCCGTCTCGAGGCTGCCGTGGCCGGTGGCGCCGGTGATCCGGGCGGGGGCCTGGGACATCACCCGGGCGATGTCGCCGAAGTCGAAGTCGTAGTCGCGCATCGCCTCGACGACGATGGGCAGGGCGGTCTCCATGCCGACCATGCCCATGGCCGCGGCCGACCATTCGCTGCACTTGTGTTCGGCGGTGTGCGGGGCGTGGTCGGTGCCGATGACGTCGATCGTGCCGTCGGCCAGCGCCTCCCGCAGGGCCGTGACGTCGCGCTGCGCGCGCAGCGGCGGGTTGACCTTGTAGACGGGGTCGAAGGTGCGCACGAGTTCGTCGGTGAGCATGAGGTGATGCGGTGTGACCTCGGCGGTGACCCGGACTCCTCGCGACTTCGCCCAGCGGACGATGTCGACGCTGCCGGCGGTCGAGACGTGGCAGATGTGGAGGCGGGAGCCGACGTGTTCGGCCAGCAGCACGTCACGGGCGATGATCGACTCCTCGGCGACCGCGGGCCAGCCGGGCAGGCCGAGTTCGGCCGAGACCACGCCCTCGTTCATCTGCGCGCCCTCGGTGAGCCGGGGCTCCTGCGCGTGCTGGGCGATGACGCCGTCGAAGGTCTTGACGTATTCGAGGGCCCGGCGCATGAGCAGCGGGTCGGAGACGCAGATCCCGTCGTCGGAGAAGATCCGCACGCGGGCCTCCGAGCGGGCCATCGCGCCGAGTTCGGCGAGCTGCCTGCCCTCGAGCCCGATGGTCACGGCGCCGATGGGCACGACCTCGGTGAAGCCGGCGCTGCGACCCAGCCGGTGGACCTGTTCGACGACGCCGGCGGTGTCGGCCACGGGGGCGGTGTTCGCCATCGCGTGGACGCACGTGTACCCGCCGGCGGCGGCGGACCGGGAGCCGGTGAGCACCGTCTCCGCGTCCTCCTTGCCGGGTTCGCGCAGGTGGGTGTGCATGTCGACGAGGCCGGGCAGGGCGATGAGTCCGGTGGCGTCGATGACCTCGGGGTCGGGCCCGAGGAGGTCGGGGTCGACGAACGCGCCGTCGGCGATCGCGATGTCGGCTGGGCCGCGGCCGAGCACGTCGGCGCCCTGGATGAGGTAGTCAGTCAATGGTCTCCTCCTGACCGGTCAGCAGACGGTAGAGCACCGCCATGCGCACGCTCACACCGTTCTCGACCTGGTCGAGGACGAGGGCGCGGGGTGAGTCCGCGGCGGCCGCGGAGATCTCGAAGCCCCGGTTCATCGGCCCGGGGTGCATGATGAAGGCCGACTCCGGCAGGGCCCACAGGCGGGCCTCGCTCAGTCCCCACAGGCGCGCGTACTCGCGGGCGTTGGGGAAGAACGACTCGTGCATCCGCTCGTGCTGGACGCGCAGCATCATCACCGCGTCGAAGTCCTGGCCGGCGATCGCCTCGTCGAGGTCGTAGTGGATCGTCACCGGCCACGTCTCCGCGCCCCAGGGCAGGAGCGTGGGCGGGGCGATGAGGTGGACGTCGGCGCCGAGGCGGTCGAGCAGGTGGACGTTCGACCGGGCCACCCGGGAGTGGAGGATGTCGCCGACGATCGCCACGGTGGCGCCGTCGAGGCCCTTCCCGCGGGGTCCGTCCTTGACCGCCCCCGAGGCGGGGAAGCCGCCCAGCGCCCGGCGCAGGGTGAAGGCGTCGAGCAGGGCCTGTGTGGGGTGTTCGTGGGTGCCGTCCCCGGCGTTGACGACGGGGACGTCGATCCAGCCGGTGTCGGCGAGGCGCTGCGCGGTGCCGGCGGCGGAGTGGCGGACGACGATCGCGTCGGCGCCCATCGCGGAGATCGTCTGGACGGTGTCCTGGAGGCTCTCGCCCTTCGACACCGAGGAGCCCTTCGCGGAGAAGTTGAGGACGTCGGCGGACAGGCGCTTCGCGGCGGCTTCGAAGGAGAGCCGGGTGCGGGTCGAGTCCTCGAAGAAGAGGTTGACGACGGTGCGGCCGCGCAGCACGGGCAGCTTCTTCACCTCGCGCTCACCGACCTGCGCCATCTCCTCGGCGATGTCGAGGATCGCGACGGCGTCCTCGCGGGTCAGCGACGCGGTGTCGAGGAGGTGCTTCATTCGCGGCCTCCGGAGATCGTCACGGCGTCGGTTCCGTCGATCTCGGCGAGCGAGACGTTGACGCGTTCGCTGCTCGAGGTGGGGAGGTTCTTGCCGACGTGGTCGGCGCGGATCGGCAGGTCCCGGTGGCCGCGGTCGACGAGGACGGCCAGACGCACCTTGGCGGGGCGGCCGAGGTCCGAGAGCGCGTCGAGGGCGGCCCGGATCGTCCGGCCCGAGAAGAGGACGTCGTCGACGAGGACGACGGTGGTCCCGTCGATGCCCTCCCCGGGGATGTCGGTGGGGGCCGGTGCCCGGTAGGCGTTCGAGCGCAGGTCATCGCGATACATCGTGATGTCGAGGCTGCCGACGAGTCCCGGAGCGCCCTGCGGACGGTCGGAGATGTCGGCGATGAGCTCACCGAGGCGGGTGGCCAGGGGCACTCCGCGGCGGGGAATGCCGAGGAGGACGAGATCGTCGGTGCCCTTGTTGCCTTCGATGATCTCGTGGGCGATGCGGGTCATCGCCCGCCGCATGTCTGCGGCATCGAGCACTGTTCGCTCAGTCATATCTGCCCTTCTCCGCCTCTCGGGACGGTGGTTAAAGGAGCGTGGTGTGCTCAGTCTAGCGCGCGCCTGCGCCGGCCCGAGCGGTGGGTCCGCTGCGCCCGGCGAGTGCGGGCGCAGCGACTCACGTCAGCGTCGGTTTGACGTCGAGGATGCGCGAGAGCAGACCCGAGACGAAGCCCGGGGAGTCGTCGGTCGAGAACTGCTTCGCGAGCATCTTCGCCTCGTCGATCGCGGCGGTGTCGGGAACCTCGTCGTTGAAGAGGATCTCCCACGTGCCGATCTCGAGCAGCGCCCGGTCGACGGCCGGCATCCGGTCGATCGTCCAGCCCTCCGAGTAGGTGGAGATGATCTCGTCGATCTCCTCGCGGTGGGACTTCACGCCGTCGACGATCTCGACGGCGTACGCCTTCATCGGGTAGTCGGGGTCGTTCGACCGCATGGCCACGACCTCGTCGATGTCGAGTCCCCGCTGCCCCGCTTCGAAGAGGAGCTCGAGGGCCCGGCGTCGGGCCCGGGTGCGTGCTCCCACTTACTTGACGCGGCCGAGGTAGTCACCCGTGCGGGTGTCGACCTTGATCTTCGTGCCCTCTTCGAGGAAGAGCGGGACCTGGATCTCATAGCCGGTCTCCAGGGTCGCGGGCTTCGATCCGCCGGTCGAGCGGTCGCCCTGGAGGCCCGGTTCGGTGTGGGAGATCGTCAGCTCGACGGAGGCCGGGAGCTCGACCGACAGCGGGGTGCCGTCGTGGAAGGAGACCTGGAGCTCCTGGTTCTCGAGCATGTAGTTCGCGGCGTCGGCGACGAGGCTCGCCGGAATGGTCACCTGGTCGTAGTCCTTGGCGTCCATGAAGACGTAGTCGGAGCCGTCGTGGTAGAGGTACTGCATGTCACGGCGGTCGACGTTGGCGGTCTCGACCTTGGTGCCGGCGTTGAACGTCTTGTCGATGATCTTGCCGGAGATCACGTGCTTGAGCTTGGTGCGGACGAACGCGGGACCCTTGCCGGGCTTGACGTGCTGGAACTCCAGCACCTGCCACAGCTGGTTGTCGAGGTTGAGCACGAGGCCGTTCTTCAGGTCGTTCGTTGTCGCCACTAATCCGTCCTTCTTCACATCATGCCCCGCACGATGCGGTCGTGTCAGGGGGCGGCGGTTTCGCCAATGAGCGATTCTAGCAAGCCCGCACTGCCACTGTCATACGCGCTCAGGGAGCGCCCCCGTCGCTCACGCGCCGGGCCCGAGCAGCCTGCGCGGGGAGTCCTCGCCGATCTCCTGGTACGCGGTGTGGAGGAGGGAGACGTCGGGGATCTCGACGGTCGCGGGCTGACCGATGTCGCTCAGCAGCACCATGCGCAGCATCGACCCGCGGGCCTTCTTGTCCCGCTTCATCGTGTCGAGCAGCTGCGGCCACACGTCGGCACGGTACCCGGTGGGCAGGCCGAGCTTGGTGAGCAGCTCGCGGTGGAGGTCGACGACCTCGGCGGGGAGGTTCTTCACCATCGCCGCGACCTCGGCGGCGAAGACCATGCCGACGGACACGGCCGCGCCGTGGCGCCACTGGTAGCGCTCCTTGTGCTCGATCGCGTGGCCGAGGGTGTGGCCGTAGTTGAGGATCTCGCGGCGCCCGGCCTCCGTGAAGTCGTCGGCGACGACCTCGGCCTTCACGGCGATCGCCCGTTCGATGAGTTCCCGGAGCACGGGTCCGTTGACGTCGGCGATCTCCTCCTTCGTGTGGTCGCGGAGGAGGTCGAGGATGACGGGGTCGGCGATGAAGCCGGCCTTGACCACCTCGGCGAGCCCGGTGAAGAGCTCGTTCTCCGGCAGGGTGGACAGCGTGTCGAGGTCGACGAGGACGCCGGCGGGGGCGTGGAAGGAGCCGACGAGGTTCTTGCCCTCGGCCGTGTTGATCCCGGTCTTCCCGCCGATCGCGGCGTCGACCATGCCGAGGACCGTCGTGGGGATGTGGATGACGCGGATCCCGCGCAGCCATGTCGCGGCGACGAATCCGCCGAGGTCGCTCACCGCTCCCCCGCCGACGGTGACGATCGCGTCGGTGCGGGTGAAGTCGGACTGCCCGAGCACCTGCCAGCAGAAGGCGGCGACCTGGATGTGCTTGGCCTCCTCGGCGTCGGGGATCTCCGCGACGATCGCGTCGAGTCCCGTCGCGCCGAGGTCGTCGCGCACCGCCTCGCCCGTCGAGCGCAGGGCGCGGGGGTGGATGACGAGGACCTTCTCGACCTGGGGTCCGAGCAGGTCGCAGCTGCCCGAGCAGTCCCTGACCGACGAGCACCGGGTAGCGGCCTCCGGCGTCGACGTCGATGGTGGTCACGGTCATGGGGTCTCCTTGGTCTGCTGGTACTTCGCGTAGTCCTCGGCCCGCTGGAGGCCGGTGAGGACGTCGACGATGCGGTTGACGACGGTCGAGGGCGGTGAGTTCGAGGCGTGGACGCGGAACGTCGCCACCTGCTGGTAGAGGGGTTCGCGTTCGGCGACGAGGGCGAGCCAGTTCTCCACCGGGGAGCCCGCCCCGCGCAGCAGCGGCCGGTGCGGGGCGTTGAGCCGCGGGGCCACGGTCTCGGTGTCGATGTCGATGTGGACGACCTTGATCGCGGGGTGGAGCAGCTGCGCGCGGGTCCCGGAGTTGAGTATCGCTCCCCCGCCGAGGGAGACGATGCCGGGGCGGTCGAGGAGTCGGCGCAGCGCCCGGCGCACGACTTCGCGTTCGAGGCGGCGGAAGTGGTCCTCACCGCGTTCGACGAAGATGTCGGCGATGACGCCGTGGCGGTCGACGATGTTCGCGTCGGTGTCCGTCAGGGGCAGGCCCAGCCGGTCGGCGAGGAGCCGGCCGATCGTCGACTTCCCCGCCGCCGGCGGCCCGGTGAGCACGATGCGCGAGTGCGCGGCGGGCACCGGTTCGAGCGGCGGGACGGGTTTCGGAAGCGGGTGCTCGCTCATCGTCCGATGCGCAGGTTCTCCGGGATGGCGGCGAGGTAGCCCTCCAGGTTCCGCTTCGTCTCGGCCACCGAGTCGCCGCCGAATTTCTCGACGACCGCCTCGGCGAGGACGAGGGCGACCATCGCCTCGGCGACGACGCCGGCGGCGGGCACGGCGCAGACATCCGAGCGCTGGTGGTTGGCCTTCGCCGGCTCCCCGGTGACGACGTCGACGGTCGACAGGGCGCGGGGCACGGTGGCGATCGGCTTCATCGCCGCGCGCACGCGCAGCGGCTCGCCCGTCGACATGCCGCCCTCGGTGCCGCCGGCGCGGTTGCTCGCCCGGTGGTAGCCGGAGGCGCCGACGAGGATCTCGTCGTGGGCGGCCGATCCGGGGCGGGCGGCGGTGAGGAAGCCGTCGCCGACCTCGACGCCCTTGATCGCCTGGACGCCCATGAGGGCACCGGCGAGGCGGGAGTCGAGGCGGCGGTCCCAGTGGACGTGGGAGCCGAGGCCCGGCGGGAGGTCGTAGGCGAGGACCTCGACGACTCCGCCGAGGGTGTCCCCGGCCTTCTTCGCTGCGTCGATCTCCGCGACCATCCGGGTCGACAGCGCCGGATCGAAGCTGCGGACGGGGTCGCCGTCGAGGGCGTCGACGTCACTGGCGCGCGGCAGCGGGGCGTCAGCGCCGGGTGCGTTCTCGACGCCGCCGATCGCCACCGTGTGGGAGACGAGGGTGATGCCGAGTTCGCCGAGGAACTTCGCGGCCACGGTCCCGAGCGCCACGCGCATCGCCGTCTCCCGGGCCGAGGCGCGTTCGAGGACGGGGCGGGCCTCGTCGAAGCCGTACTTCTGCATCCCGACGATGTCGGCGTGGCCGGGGCGCGGACGGGTGAGCGGGGCGTTGCGGGCCTGACCGTCGAGGTCGGACTCGTCGATGGCGTCGGCGCTCATCACCGTCTCCCATTTGGGCCATTCGGTGTTGCCGACCTCGATCGCCACCGGCGAGCCGAGGGTCTTCGCGTGGCGGACGCGCCGAGGATCCGGACCTCGTCGGCTTCGAACTTCATGCGCGCGCCCCGGCCGTAGCCGAGCCTGCGCCTGGCGAGGTTGACGCGGATGTCGTCCCTGGTGATCGGGATGTGGGCGGGCAGCCCCTCAATGATCCCGATCAGCGCTTCGCCGTGGGATTCGCCTGCAGTCAGCCATCTCAACATTCCACCGATTCTACAAAACGAACGGTGCCCCCACCGACCCCAGCCACAGACCGGACAGCATCGCGGGACCGAACGGGATCGTCGTCGCCTTGAGGTCGTGGGCGCGCAGGCCGGCGATGAGCGCCCAGACCCCGGCGATGAGCACGCTGAACAGGAGGACGACGAGCGGGGCCCACGGGGAGAAGAGCCCGGACACACCGGCGACGACGAACGCGAGCTTGACGTCGCCGAGTCCCATCGTCGGCTTCCGCACGAGACGTCCGACGAGGTGGATGGCGCCGAAGAGGAGGATGCCGACGATCGCTCCGAGGAGGGCGAACCACCACAGCGTCGAGTTCCCGACGAGGATGCCGGTGATGAAGGCGGCGCCGAGGAGGGCGATGAGCGGGTAGACGATCCGGTCGGGCAGGCGGCGGATGAGGAGGTCGGTGACGAGGAGGACGGGTGTGGCGGCCGCTCCGGCGCCGAGGCTGAGGCTCGTCAGCGCGAAGTCGATCCCCGTCGGGTGGGGTGGGGTGAGCGTCGTGCCGCTGCCCGGCGCGTGGGCCGTCCATTCCGGTGGGTGGGGAATCGCCTGGTCGATGGGGAAGAGCGCAGCGGCGACCGCGGCGAGGGCGACGGCTGCGAGGATGAGGAGGCTCGGCCGGAAGGCGCGGGAGCCGGTGAGGGCGGTGAGGTCGGCGTCGTCGGCGAGCCACCGGGCGGGGGTCGCGACGAGGAGGGCGGCGAGGCCGCCGGCGATGACCGCGGTGACGGCGATGAAGAGCGCGTGTGCGACCATGCGCGGCCCCGGTCAGGCCTTCTCGGCCGCGCCGTGCATCGCCTCGGCCACCGCCGCCAGCTGCGCCCGCGGTGAGCGGGGTGCCGGCGCGCGCGCGAGAGAGACGAAGCGGCGA